>JAYKJB010000138.1 GCA_035285325.1 Candidatus Sericytochromatia bacterium | reverse complement strand
GAGTTTGTGGCCGAGGTGATGGACCAGTTGGGGATGGCTTCCCAAGAGACGTTCACCAAAGATGATTTCGTCAAGGTGATGGGTCGCATCACGGATTTTGGCAAGGACATGATTCAAAACGCCCCCCTGCTGGAATCCGACGACGCCGAGGCGCGCACCCACATGGCCGCCATGTTGGATGCGTTGAAGGCACACGCCCTTCCGCTCCTCCAGCGATCCTCCGCCGACGTTTCGTGACGGAAGGAATCGGCCGCTTACCGCCGAGGCGTGCGTCACACGCCTGCGGCCACACCCTGCTCGCCCGCTCCAGCACCAGCGCGCTCGCCTTGGGTGGCGTTTGGTTCGGGAGATTGAACGGATTCCTGCTGGCGTCTCTGTTGGCCCTCGATCCCTCTTTGGCGCTCGCGACCACCGGCACGCCCAGTCCAGCGACCTCCGCGCCGGCTGAGACTTCGCTGGAGGCCCTGATCAAGGAGAGGCTCGCCATCCCGAAGCCTGACCTGACGCAACTTCAGATCGAGGAAGCCTACCGGGCATTCGAACAATCGTTGTGGGGAAGGCGCGTAAAAATCGAGGGAACGGTGCTGGATGCCGTGCAACGTTCGGGGGGCTATTTCATCCAGGTTCAACTGCCCCATATGGCGCGCCCCATGCTCCTGCCTGCGCACCGTGAGGCCGCTGTCGCGGCCAGACGGGGAGCCAAGATCACCGTCACGGGAACCCTCAGGGGTTTGCACGGGATCCACCTTGAACCGGATCTTGACGACCTGCGTTTCCCTGAGTTGCCCCCGCCGGGAGGAAAACCATCGACCGCTCCATCCCCCAGCCCCAAGGTCAAATGAACCTGGATTTTCCCGAGTAGCCCGGCTCTAACCTTGATTTTCGGGAATAGTAACAGGGAACTTCCCCAAACAAGGGACGTTCTGCGGGGGAGATAGGCGACTTGCAACCCGGGGAATTGATCGCCAATCGGTTCAAGATCATTGATGAGCTGGGCACCGGCGCCATGGGCGTCGTCTGGCTCGTTGAAGACGTGGACACGGCCCAACGGGTGGCACTCAAACAGGTGTCGACCCACCTCGGCGACGAGGGCGCTCTGCGATTCAAGCAGGAATTCCGCTTGATGACCCAGCTGCGCCATCCGAATTGCTGCCAGGTGCATGAATACGGGCAACTGGAGGATGGCACGCCGTTTTTCACGATGGAGGTGGTTCCTGGGCACGGCCTGGACGAACGGATTCCTTTCGAACCCGCTGCTGTCCTCCGCCTGCTGCCATCCCTGTTGGCAGCGCTTGGACACGTCCACGAACTCGGCTTCGTCCATCGCGACCTGAAGAGTCAGAACGTCCGCATCAAGCCGGATGGCACCGTCAAGCTGATGGACTTCGGCCTGATTGAGTATGCCGGCACACGTGACCTGCCCATTGCCGGCACCCTGGGATACCTGGCGCCTGAAATCGTCCTCAAAGGGGAGGTGGATGGCCGGGCCGACCTCTATGCCATCGGTGCGCTGATCTTCGAACTGGTCACGGGTCGTCTTCCCTTCACCTACGACTCGCGGGCGGAAATGTTGCGAGCCCACGTTCACGAAGCCCCTCCCGAATTGCGACGGCTGGTCCCGGATTGCGATCCCGTTCTCGATCGGGTCGTACGCAAATTGCTCGCCAAGGCCCCCTCCGACCGATTCCAGTCGACGGAAGAGGTCCTGTCCGCCTTGGGTTTCGAAGCGGGTCGCGCCAGCCGAAGCCTGCTCTCGCCGCCTCTGATTGGTCGAGAGCACGAGAGCTCCCTGCTTCAGCGCGCCGTGGAACGCATGATGGACGGCCAGGCGCCTCCCACCATCCTGCTGGAAGGCCCGCCCGGCATCGGAAAAACCCGTCTATTGAGAGAGTTCCGGGCTGGCCTGCAAGTCGACGGAATCGTGCCGGTGGTGACGGGCGCGGGCCGGGGCGAAGACAGCACGCCTTACGCCCCCTTTCGTGAAGTCTTGCGAGGCTTGGTGCCCGCCCTGAAGGAACACATACCGGAACGATTGGAAGTTCATGCCTCGGTTCTTTCCTCAATCTTGCCGGAACTCTCCCAGGCCAGCACGCCTGAGATGGATGATCCGGCCAAGGAAAAGCTGCGCTTGATGGCCGCGATCGGCGATCTGTTCGCCAGCCTGGCCGCTCGTCGCAGCTTCGTGGTGATCCTGGAGGATTGGCACCTGGCCGATCCCTTGTCACGGGACCTGTTGGATTATCTGCAACGTAACCTGGCGCAACTTCCCCTGCTACGGGTCGTCGCGACCCGCCATCGTGAACACCTCCAAGGGGAGTGGGTGGCGCATGTCGAAAACGTGAAAATCGCCGCGTTGGGGGACAACGAGATCGCCCAGATGGTCGCGCGCATCCTGGGAAACGACGCTTTGGTCGCGCCTTTGCTCCGGCCGTTGGCCGAACTGACCGAGGGCAATCCTTACCACGTGCAGCGCTTGCTGGAGCACCTGGTGCGGGAGCGCCTGATCACACCCGGTATGGATGGCTGGTTGATGGACGCGCCTCTGCAGCCCGGCGCCCTGCCCCGCAATCTGCAGGGGCTGCTGCTGCGCAAGATGGCGCAGCTACCGGAGGACGCCATCACCGTGGCACGCATCGGTGCCGTGCTCGGGCGAGGCTTCGATCTCGCCCTGCTGGGTGAACTCACTGGCTTTGGGGAAGAGCGTCTTTTCGACGCTCTGGAGTCGCTGGAACGACAGCAGGTTCTGGAGCTCGATGACGACAACCACTATGACTGGTCACAAGCCATTTTCAAGGAAGTGGTCTACGAGAGTTTCACGCCCGAACACCGAACCGCCATGCACGCTCGCGTGGCCGCCGTGCTTGAAAAGCGCATCGGCAAGGGCAAGCTGCGCGAAGCCCCCTTCGATCTGATCAAAGGGGTGGCCGACCATTACACCGTGGGCTGCCGCCCGGACAAGATCGTGACCTTCGCGCTTGAAGTGGGGCGTCGAAGCGCCATGTTGTTCGCGAATCGCGAAGCCGAGCGGTACCTCAGCACCGCCGTGACCCTGCTTCAGGCAGATGGGGACCCGCGCTGGGACAAGCCTCGCCTGCTCGCCCTGCGGCTTTTGGGGGACACCCGGCGAATGTCCGCCGACATCGCTGGCGCCAAACACTGCTACCTCGAGGCCATCCCATTGGCCCAACGCGTGGGTGCCTCGATGTATCTCGCACGCATGCTCACCTCGCTGGCGGATTGTTACACGAGTGAAGACAATCTGGCCGAGGCCCTCGGATGCTGTGAGCGGTCGCTCGAAGTCTCCCTGAGATCGGGCGACCAGGCCTCAGCAGCCCGCTGCTATCTGACCTCTTCCATGCTGCGATACATGCAGGGGAACCTGGCCCAGTCCGTGGTGCACGCCGAGGAGGCCCTGCATCGTGGCAGGGAAGTGGATGATCGAGGGGTGGTGGCCGAGGCCCTGGCCTTCATCGGTCACCTCTACGTCGCGACCATGCCCGAGAACGCGTACGTCGGCATTGCCCACCTGGAAGAAGCCGTCCAGCTGCTGGATGAACTTGGCCACAAGGTTGGCCTTCAGAATGCTTACAATTTCCTGGGCGCTGCCTTCTTCAAGCTGGGCGAGTTCCGCAAGGCGGAGAATGCGTTCCGCCTCAATCGCAACCTGGCCTTCGAACTGGGTTTACGGGAGGAGGAGGCCTTCGCGCATCTGAATCTGGCCATCACCAACTACGAATTGGGAGAGTTTGACCTCGGGCTGGTTGAAGCGGAATCGGCGGACGCCCTGGCGGCGGAAGCTCAGATGCATCTCGTACACGCCTTGGCGATTACCTTCAAGGCCCCTGGTTACGCGCATCTTGGTAGATTGCGCGAAGCCTCCAAGGCCCTCGCGGAGGCGGAGGGATTGTTCAGGGCCAGTGCGAACAAGATGCTGGAAGCCCGGGTGCTGGAACACCGAATGGCCCTGCTGCTGTATCTGGGGCGCGCCGCCGACGCCCTGGAAACGGCGGACGGCCTGCTGGACTTGCTGAAGCTGACAGGAAATACGGAACCGGAAGGCCACGTGCTGGCCATGCGCGCCGAAGCCAAGGCTCGTATGGGCAACCTGGCGGGGGCTCAACGTGACCTTGAAACGGCCTGGGCCAAGGCGCTGGAGGGCGGCGCACAGGCTTTGATGATCCACGTTCACAGAGAAAGAGCCTGGATTGCGCTCCGGGAAGAACATTACGAAAAGGCCAAATTGGAGGTGGAGGCAGGGCTCGTCCTCGCTGAAAAAACCGACGCGATTCTGTCCCTGTGCGACTTGCTGGGCTTGCTCGGAGAAACCCGCCTCGCCCTGGGGGACAGCGAGGCCGCAATGGCTTTCCAGCGCCTGACCGAATTGGCCAGCCATTCCGGTTCACGCCTTCAAGAGGCCCTGGGATATTTCGGGCAGGCTGCCTCCCGCCCCTATGACCCGGAGGCCAAACGCCACGCGGAACGCGCCCAGCAACTGGTCCATTCCATGGTGGCCGGGTTGGACGGGGAGGCCGTCAAACATTTTTGGAATCCCATCGAAAGGCAACGGGTCATGCAGGGCAATTACATCGACTTCAGCTTGAGTCGGAAGCGCGCGCAAACGCCGCAGGGGCCGATCGGGCTGCCATTCGGGATGAACAAGTTCTAGCCCGCAGCCAGATCGACGGCTCGACTTGCGGTTATGCGGGGGACCTGATAGCATTTGAATGCAAGCGCCCATAGCTCAGTTGGATAGAGCGTTTGACTACGAATCAAAAGGTCCCAAGTTCGAGTCTTGGTGGGCGCGCTCGATTCCCCCGGCACCTGACAGGGTGTCGGGGTTTTTGCTTACACATTTCCCCTACGGCAGCGTGCAGCTGACGCCTCTGATGGGCGAAGCCGGGTTGCGTGGGGCCGATCTTTGGTCCGCCAGGAGGATCACGATGACCACCACCCTTCCCTTCACGTCCTGGGAACTCCGCCCGGAATTGCTGGCAGGACTGGAAGCCCAGGGCCTCCAGACGCCCACCCCCGTCCAGTCTGAGGCCTTTCCAGCCGTGCTGTCGGGCCGCGATCTGCTGGTGCAGTCCCGCACGGGCACCGGCAAGACCTATGCCTTTGCCCTGCCGATCCTCCAGCGCCTCCCGGTCACCGAGCGTCCCCGCGTGGACGCCCTGATCGTGTTACCGACGCGAGAACTGGCCCTTCAGGTGGCCACCTCGATCACCAAGCTCGCACGCCCGATGGGCGTCGAGGTCGCGGCGGTGTACGGGGGCGGGTCCTATCGGGACCAGTTACGCGCCATCGCCCACGGGGCCCGCATCGTGGTGGGTACGCCGGGACGGCTCGTCGACCATCTCGAGCGGGAGCGTCTCGATCTGTCTTCCTGCCGCACGCTGGTCCTGGATGAGGCGGATGAAATGCTGGACCTCGGCTTCGCCGAGGAACTCGAACGAATTTTTTCCGCGCTGCCGGCGGACCGCCAGTCATTGTTGTTCTCCGCCACGCTCGCGCCCGAAATCCGTGCCCTGGCCACCAAGACGCTGCGGGAGCCTCAGGAAATTCGCCTGTCCCAGGGCGGCAAGTCCGCACCGGAGATTCAGCACGTGGCCTACGAGTGCTTTGCGGAGGCCAAAACCGATGCCTTGGTGAATGTCCTGCACGTGGACCAACCCGCTCTGGCGATCGTCTTCTGCCACACCAAGCTGGAGACAGAGCAGATCGCCGAACGACTTCGCGAAGAGGGATTTTCGGCTGGATTTCTCAATGGTGACCTGCCTCAGGAGGCTCGCAGTCGCACGCTCAATCAGTTTCGTCGCGGCCTGATCGACCTGCTGGTGGCCACCGATGTGGCCGCCCGCGGCATTGACGTGAAGGGCGTCTCCCACGTCTACAACCTCGGCGTCCCGCGCGACCCGGAGTCTTACATTCACCGCGTGGGTCGAACGGGCCGGGCTGGGGCCAGCGGGGAAGCCGTGACGTTCGTGCCGCCTCGCGATGCAGCGCGCTTTCGGCGCATGCTGATCAACGCAGGAGTCGAGATCAAGACGAAACCTGTTCCCCAGCCCTCCGATGTCCGAACCAAGCTGCGGGAGCGCTTCCATGAGCAATTGACGGCCCGCATTGCGACCGGTCCTGACCCCGACTATCTGGCACTCGCCTCCGAACTGTTGGGCTACATCGAACCCGCCGATCTGGTGGCGGCCCTGCTGGCCGGAAACGAAGACGCGCGTGCGACGCTGTCCGCGGGGAACGATATCGTGGTGCCGCGTCGACCAAGCCCGGTGGCGGCGGCCAGCGGACCTGCGCGTGCCAAGCCAAGTCCACGCGGTGCCAAAGGCGACCGGCCTGGCGAAGCTGCTCCGGCGCGAGGCGCGCGCGGAGGCGAGACCCCCAAGGGACAGGCTGGAACGGACCGCCCATCCAAGGGCGAAGTGAGAGCCTTCGTGCCGGATGGCGAGGAAGGCCCGAAGCGCCCGCTGCGACGGCTAAGTGAACATCACGAACCCGGCTTTACGCGCCTGTGGCTCA
Source organism: Candidatus Sericytochromatia bacterium (assembly GCA_035285325.1). Taxonomy (NCBI): domain Bacteria; kingdom Bacillati; class Candidatus Sericytochromatia; species Candidatus Sericytochromatia bacterium. The sequence goes on along the minus strand of JAYKJB010000138.1, from coordinate 47,152 downwards.
ATCAGGGCAAGTCTCACGGTTTGACGCGCGGTGCCCTGGTCAAACTGGTGTGCGGGGTTGGCAATGTGCAGGGGGCCGCGATCGGGGCGATCGCCATCCATCCGCACTTCGCCTTCTTTGACGTTCGCGACGCGGATGCCCGTCGCGTGTCGACCCAACTGAACGGCATGAACTATCGCGGACGCGCCCTCAAAGCCAACGTGGTGGAGTGAACCGGGAGGATTCTCCTCGGTTTTCCCTCCCAGGCGATTCCGCTTGCCTGCGTGACGGCGTCGCCCCCTCGCGCAGGCACGTTTCATTCTCAGCGGGCGTCAATGGCGAATGGCTTCAGGTCCTCCAGACGGCAAAACTCCAAGGCCGCCACGTGAGTAGATTCCAGCAGGACGTAGGGGGCTTTGCCGGCCTCAAAGGCCTCTTGCCAGCGTGGCGCGCACAAACACCAGCGATCGCCGGCCTTGAGGCCGGGAAAACCCCATTCTGGGCGCGGGGTCGACAGATCGTTGCCCATGGCTTGGCTAAAGGTCAGGAAGTCATCCGTCATGACGGCGCAAACCGCATGAAAGCCGACGTCGTCGCCCGTGACCTCACAACAGCCATTGCGGGTGAAACCGGTCAAGGGAGTCGTGCTGCAGGACTTGAGTTGCTCACCATACACGTTGAACTGCGCGGACGGTCCCAGGGAACTGAATGACGAGGGCACGGTGAGAGGCTCCTTTCAAGCTGAGCCCGCAGTATCCCATACCGGCTGGCGCCAAGCTAGCATCGCGAACCAGTCGAGGGGCTGCCGTTCGGCATCTCGCGGGCTTGCATGTTGGCATCCGCCCCCAGGGCAGGACACCCTTGTGGTCATCGCTGGCGCGATCCAGACGTGGACGGCCACGGGGTTCGCCGCGGCGGCATCCCAAGGAGGTCATGATGAGCACCCACGCGGTTCCTCCGGCCCGCTGGCAGGAGTTCCTCTGCTCGCTCGGTAATCATCGGCTCAATCAACCGGTCAGTATTCAGGTGTCTGGAGGAGAACTCGGCAGCCAAGCACTGGCGGAACACCTGCCACTGGTGGGGCTGTCTCTGGAACAAAAGGGCTCGGAGTCAGGCGCCATCGAGGTCACCCTGGCGGGTGGAAGTGGCCCCTTCACCCACCTCGTGCTGGAACCCCAAAGCGTGTGGGCCCAGGAAGACGCTGCCGGACGCGTTCACGCACTGGACATCGAAGACAAGGCCAAGGTCAAGACTCTGATCTTCTTCGAGGAGCCCGCCCGGGAGCCCTCCCTGGAAAGCCCTCCCACCAGCGAGGTCGATTGACGGGCCACCCGTGCCGCGGGGCAAGAGGTGATCCGCGCCAGGCTACTCAGCCCTCAACCATCTGCTCGTGGCCAAAGGTGATGCCCCCTCTCGATTCGAGCTTGCCCAACAGGGCGAGACCCATATCCCCCGAGAGCTGGAATTCATTTCGGCGAACCCGCTGGATGTTGCCCTCCTGCAGCGAAAAATCCGAACGATTCAAGCCACCGCTCACCAGAGCAGTCACAGCCTGCTGAAGCGCAGCGGGATCGCCGGTTTTCATTTTCGCCAGGACCTCAGGACGGACAGACAGCGTCATCCTGACTGTATCCTCCGATGACAAACCGGCGATGAAACCCTCATCCAACGGTCGCCCGTACACGTCTTCAACCGTGTTACGCAACGCCGCGAATTGTTCCCGGCTCACCGTCATCGTCACATTAGCGCCCGTGACCACGCCTTCCTTGGAGACCAGGCTGATGGTTCGCTCACCGCGCACCTGACCGTTGGCCCCCTGGTTGAGCAAGGTGGCACTGGCCCCGGCCTCAGCCGCCACCCGAATCTTCATCGTCCGCTCACCCGTGCGACCATTGAGTTCCTGGCCCACCCCCACCTCGCTGCCAGCACTGGCGGATGCGGCAGCCAGGGTCAATTTCAGCAGCCCTTCGAGACCGTTTTTCTCGAAGGCGTCGGCATTCTGGATCAAACCGGTGCTACCTTTTTCGGCTTGGCGCAACCCCGCCTCCAAGGAGGCCTCGGCCGAGGCGGCGGTGTAGAGCCCGATGTCCTGGGAAATGGATTCGAAGATGGTATTGGTGGCCGGCGAGGGCGGACCCCCGGTGGCCTGCTGCAGTGCTTCGGTCAGCCCGGGGACGGTGTTGAGACCACTCGCCTTCGCCACGGAATTCAGCACGTGGGACAGCGTGGCCCCGCTCGATGGATCGTTCGGGTCCAGCCGCGTGGTCAGGGTCACGGTCTGGTTCGCGCCGAGTTCCGCTTCAGCCTTGGCCTCCGCCGTCAGGCCAACTCGGTGCTGCCCCCATGTCACCCCCGCGTTGACGCCAACTTCCGCGCTGTAGGCCGCTCCGTCCCGCGACACGTTCGTGAGTTTGACCTCGAGGCGCGTCTCGGGCTTCCCGGTGGCCGGGTCGAGGATGGGACGATTCTGTTCATACAGAGCCTCGACGCGCCGAACCGTCAGCGTGGCTCCCCGATCCAGCTTGACATTGGGCGCCCCCGTGAATTCCGTGGGTAGCGTGACGCCAGCCTCGACCTCCACCGAAACCGCTTCCCCTACGGCCAGTCGCTCGGTCAACACGGGGCCGAGGGGCCCCATGCCCTTGTCCGTGTGGACCCGACCGCCGACAGGCGAGCCGTCCAGCACAGGGAGGACGATGCTCTGGAACGCGTCGCCGGCTGCACTGGTGACCGTGGTGGCAAGCTGAACCTGCGTCTTTACGACACCGTCAAGCGCCTGCTGGCCTTGTCGAAGGCCCGCTTCCAGCATCTGACGCCTTGGCCGGCCAGGGCGGCCAGGCCCTCTTGGGCCCCCTTCAGCGCTTTACCCGTGACGTCCGCCGCCTGTTCCGTGCCCGGCAGGACCAGTCGACTGGTGGTGCTCGAGCCTTTCAGGGCCTCCGGCTTCGCCTCCAATGGTCCGGTGTTCACTGCTTTTTGGCCGCTGGGCGAGTTGGCTTGCTTGGCCGGCGGTGGGGGAGGTGGCGGAGGGGTGAGCTTGGCAGTGGCCTTGCGGTTGGGTTGAATCTGCATCGACACTCCCTCCAGGGTTTCTGGCGAAATACAGCTGGCTAGTGCCCCTTATACCCTTGGTGTCGCGAACGAACCGGTCTGAGGGTCTTTATGGCATGGGAATCGAGAACTGGCGCCGTGCCAGGATGGCCGCCCGCAGGTCGGCCTGGTGGGACGGGTCGGCGATCGCCCAGAGCGCCTCCGCGCGCTCGCGCAAACTCTTGCCGCGCAGGTCGGCCACCCCGTGCTCCGTCACCACATACTGCACGTGCCCCCGGGTCGTCACCACCCCGGCACCAGGGGCCAGCACGGGCTTGATCCGGCTCAGGCTGCCTTGCTTGGCGGTGGAGGGAAGGGCGATGACGGCCTTGCCGCCCGGGGCGATCGCCGCCCCGCGCACGAAGTCCATCTGTCCCCCGATGCCGCTGTAGATCTCGGTGCCGAGGGAATCCGCACACACCTGTCCCGTCAGGTCGACCTCCAGGGCGCAGTTGATGGCCGTCATGTTGGGCTGCTGGCGAATCAGGCTGGTGTCGTTGACCACATCGGAGGGATGAAAAACCACCGACGGATTGTCATGCACGAAGTCGTAAGTCTTGCGCGTCCCGATCACGAAGCTGGTCACCGTGCGGCCAGGGGCCAGCAGCTTGCGCGCATTCGTCACCACGCCCCGCTGAATCAGGTCCACCAGACCATCGGAGAACATCTCCGTGTGGACGCCCAGATCGCGCTTGCCCGCCATCGCGGCGAGGGCCGCGTCGGGAATCGCCCCGATCCCGACCTGGAGGGTGGCGCCGTCGCACACCAGTTCCGCGATATGCGAGCCGATGGCTCGGGACACGGCATCCAGCGGACGGGGCGGCAAGGTGAGCAGGGGACGGTCCGTCAGGACAAAGGCATCCAGGTCGTCGACGTGCAGCACGCAGTCGCCCATGGTGCGAGGCATCTGCGCGTTGATCTCCGCCACCACCACGCGGGCCGACAGCACGGCCTGATGGGCCACATCAACCGAGGTTCCCAGCGAGCACCATCCGTGGTGGTCGGGTGGCGAAAGCTGCACGATCGCCACATCGATCGGCAATAGTCCCTGCCGCATCAGGTGGGGAATGTCGCTCAGAAAGACCGGGATGAAGTCAGCCTGGCCCGCGTTGACCGCGGCCCGCACCCGCGATCCGCAGAACATCGAATGGATTCGCACGTGCCCCTGAAGGGCCGGGTCGAGCAGCGCTTCCTCGCCCTCCTTGTGCATCTGGTAGACCGCCACCTCCTCCAGGGCGAGCGCGTGACGGGCGAGCGCTTGTTCCAGCGAAAGCGCGACGGCACACCCGCCGTGCAGAAACACGTGATTGCCGCTGCGAACCAAGCGGACAGCCTCTTCGGGTGAACACGCACGAATGCGCCAATCTGAACTCATCGAACGCTCCACTCCCGGGGATGAGCCGACTTGGGTCAGTGCCTCTCAGACCGAGGCAGACGGCAAGAAGGACAGGACCTGGTCGCAAAAGGTCGACACATCGATCGGTTTGGACATGTAGCCCCGAAACCCGTGCGCCATGACCCGCTCCCGATCGCCCGCCATGGCGTGCGCCGTCAGGGCCACGATAGGGATGTTGCGCCACTCAGGCGTCGTCAAGATCGACCGCGTGGCGTCCCAACCATCCATATCCGGTAACGAAAGGTCCATCAGGATCAGGTCAGGTTGCCGCTTCCCAAGGGCCTCAAGCGCTTCGCGCCCCGTGCAGGCCTCGTCCACGTCAACACCCTGAGATTCCAACAGAAAACGAGCCAATGCCCGATTGTCCTCGACATCCTCGACCAGCAGTATGCGCATCAGGAATGAGAGCCTTTCTGAGCGAGAACCGCACGCAGCTCGAGCAGCAAAGAGTCCGCGTTCAGGGACGCCTTGCGCAGGATGCGCTGCGCTCCCGCACTGAGGCGCTCCTCATCGCGCGGGGTGAGCGTCATTGCAGTCAACACAATCACGGGAATGGTCCGCAGGTCGGCATCGGAGGCCAGGGTTTCGATCACCAGGAAGCCATCCATCTCGGGCATCAAAATGTCGAGAACGACCAGATCAGGGCGCCGTTCCCGGATGGCCGCCATCGCCTGCTGCCCATCAGACGCCTCACGGACGTCGAAGCCCGCCGAACGCGCAAGGTCACGCACCAGCGCGCGCGCATCGGGTTCGTCGTCGACAATCAGGACCTGATGCGCCTGACCGGGAACCCCTTTGATGGTTCGTCGCAAGGTTTCCAGCAGGCGCTCACTGGCAATGGGTTTGACAATACAATCCGAGGCACCCAGGCCAAACGCCATCGCCCGATCCTCCACGATGCTCATCATCACCACGGGAATTTCCGCGAGGACCGGATTGGCCTTCAAGCGTCGCAACACCTCCCAACCGTCCAGTCCCGGCATCATGACATCCAGCGTGATCACGTCGGGGCATAGCCGCTCCGCCGCCTGGAGCCCCGCTTCTCCGCCCAGGGCAGTCAAGACACTGAATTCGCTGCCTTGGAATCGATTGACCATCAGGGCCAGAACATCGGCGTCATCGTCGATCGCCAACACCACGGTTCCGGGCGGCCGCTCACCCGTCGCCAAGCAGGCTCCCGGCGTCGAAGAGTCTTCCATCCCGGGGGCCAGCGGAAGTGACAAGGTGAACGTGCTTCCAACTCCCAGTTCACTCTCCACGCGAACCGTGCCCCCCATCATCTGGGCCATTCTGAGGCTGATGGCCAGACCGAGGCCCGTGCCGCCCACCTGGCGCGTGCTGGAGGAGTCCACCTGGCGAAATTCCTCGAAGATCAATCGCTGATGCTCAGGCGCAATGCCGATTCCTGTATCGGTGACTGCCACGCTCCAGCCCTGAGGCTCTCCGGACAGACGCACCTGAATGGTGCCGCGTTCCGTGAATTTGATGGCATTCGAGAGCAGGTTGACCACAATTTGCCGCACTTTTCCCTCGTCGCCCGTGACGCGCGCAGGCGAGTCCTGAACGGCCAACTCGATCGACAGGCCCTTGTTCGACGCCAAGGATTCAAGTGCGGTGATACAGCCTTCAACCAGGCCACGAGGCGCAAAGTCGGCTTCAGCCAGCTCCATCTTGCCTGCTTCGATCTTGGACAGATCGAGCACCCCGTTGATCAGCTCGAGCAGATTCCGAGCGTTGCGAAGAACCCGTCCGAGGCCTTCCCGTTGCTTGTCCGTTACAGGCCCCAACGCCCCATTCGACACCAGTTCGGTGAACCCCAAGATGGCGTTCATGGGGGTGCGCAACTCGTGGCTCATATTGGCCAGAAACTCGCTCTTGAGGCGACTGGCGGAACGAGCTTGCTCGTAAAGTTCAGCGTTTTCGATGGCCACCGCCGCCTGCGCCGCCAGCATGATGGCGAATTCCTCATCTTCCGCGGTGAAGGCATCGCTGCTGCGTTTTTCCGTGCAGTAAAGGCGCCCGAATACCTTACCTCGACGAAGAATGGGCACTCCGAGAAAGCCTCTCATGGGAGGGTGGTTGGCAGGAAACCCTGACGAGCGCGGGTCTTTGGGCATGTCCGCCACCCGCAGGGGGCGCCCCTCCGTGAGCAACGCGCCCAGAAGTCCCTTGCCTTCGGGGAGGTGTGGCATGGCCGCCACCTGTTCTTCCGTCAGCCCGTGGTGCAGAAAACGCTCGATCCGGCCGTTCTCATCCAGCGAGGCCAACGCGGCGTACTTGGCATCCACCAGATGCGAGGCCAACGCCACCAAACGTTGCAACACCGCATCGAGGTCCAAGCCCTGATGGAGCAACATGCCGGCTTCCACGAGCTGCTGCAGTTTTTGTTCGCGCAAAGATGCCTGCACGCCTGCCTCCCCCCTGCTCCGCCACATTATAGGTTCCAGCACCGCGAGCGTCCACGATGCTGCACGCGTCAAGTCAGAAGCCGACTATAATGGCGACATGCCGACTGAAAACGAATCCGCGCGTCAAATTCTCGTGATCGACGACCAGGAGGACAACCTGGCGCTCATGGACGCCATCCTGGATGCACGCGGATTTGGCGTCTTGCTGGCCCAAGACGGACCGACCGGTCTGAAAATGGCCAGAGAGCACAGCCCCGACCTGATTCTGCTGGACCTTGCCATGCCAGGCATGGATGGATTCCAGGTCCTTGAGCAGTTGCGCCAGTCAGCCAGAACACGACGCATTCCAGTGGTCATCCTGACAGCCAACGCACGTGAAGCCGCCCTGGTCGAGCGGGGCCTCGAATTGGGAGCCACCGAATACCTGACCAAACCGATTCAGATGGATGAGCTCGTCGTCCGCCTCCGAAGTGTTTTGCGCCTCTCGCAAGCGGAACGCGAGCTCGACAGGTTGAGGCGTGACTTCGCCTCGATGCTGGTCCACGACATGCGCGCTCCTCTGGATGGCGTTCGGCTCACGTTGGGCGTGCTCAAGCGTCAGGAAGAAGAGGGATCGACGCGCTGGATCATGCTGGACCATGCCACCACGGCCACGGAGGAGGTGGCCGCCCTTGTGGATGGTCTCCTGCAGGCCAGCGCCTTGGAGGAGGAGGGGTTCGTTCCCAACTTTCAGCGGGTCGAACTGGGGCCGCTGATCAAACGTTGCTTGACCATCCTGCGCCCCATGGCGGTGTCTCGAGGCCTGGCCATGAGTGCCGCTGTACCCCCCGATCTTCCGGCGGTCAGGACTGACCCCGACCTGGTCAAGCGCCTGATCGAAAACCTGCTGGCCAACGCCCTCAAATTCACTCCGGAAGGGGCTGTCCAGATATGCGCCCGGACCGTGGAGGACAGGCTGCTGGTGGAAGTCCACGACACCGGGCCTGGCATTCCGGATGTCGACAAGGCCCGGATTTTCGACCGTTATGCGCAGGGCGGCGGCGAGAGCGGTGGTCGCCAGCGCGGCTATGGACTGGGTCTGGCCTTCTGTCACCGGGCCATGACGGCGCTCGGTGGGGCCATTCGCGTGGAGGACGCCCCCGGTGGCGGCAGTGTCTTCAGCTTCAGCCTACCATTGGAGAAGGGCGGAGCCTGACACGCGGCCGGTTGAGTGTCATTCCACTGGTGGGGCTGGCTCCTGTGTCTCAGAGTGGGGAAACGCCTCGCCCCTCTCCCGCCGGCCCTCGATGTAATCGTCGAGCACATGAACCATCGTGCGCGCGTTGCGACTGATCCGCAGCAGGGCCTCTCGTTGGACCTCGCTGATGGGACCAAAATGGCCTTGAGTAAGTACTTCCGAGAATCCCAAGGCCGCGTTGATGGTCGTGCGCATGGTATGGCCGAAAAGGGCCAGCGCGGCTTCAGCCGAGGCTGAATCCGAGGGGTTCCTCAGCGACAGGATTTTTTCGTCACTCACGTCAAAAAACCCTTTCGAATGGCATAGTCCACCAGTTCGGAGCGTTTTTTGAAGCCCAGCTTGTCCATCAAATGGGCGCGATGGGTTTCTACGGTGCGGACACTGATCACGAGGTGGCTGGCAATTTGCTGGTTGGTTAACCCTTTGGCCACGAAGCCAAGAATCTCACGCTCGCGCGGCGTCAAACGCTCGAAGGTTTGGGGGTCTGCGCCGCCAGCCTCCAGGCGTTCCAGAAAATCGGCGGCCAGGTGGGCCTCGTACTGGGGTCGAATGAAGGCGCCCCCTCTGCGAACCTCCCGCACAGCTCCCACGAGTTCCACTTCTGCGGCTTTTTTGAGGACATAACCAGAACCTCCGGCTTGCAGGACGCGGTAGATGGAGGCCTCGTCATCCAACGAGGTGAGGATCAGCACCTGGGTCTCCGGAAGATGAGCACGCAACCGCGCCAACGCCTGAAAGCCGTCCAATTTGGGCATCTGCAAGTCCAACACCACGACATCGGGACGACTGACGAGCGCGAGTCGCACGGCTTCGTCTCCGTCGCGCGCCTGCCCCACCAGGTCGAAGTCTGGCTCCAGCGAGAGAATCGCCGACAGGCCGGCCAACACCACGGCGTGGTCATCCGCGATGAGTATGCGTGTCTTCTCGGCCATGTCAGCGTTGCCTCCCTCGCCGCCTCCCAAGGTATCACTGTGCTCGTGGCAAAGCATCGGGGTTTCTTGCGGAGGTCCTTCTTCCGGTGACAAACAGTTCCGTAAAATCCCCCCAAGCCTGTGAACCCCAGGCCCGCTAGGATATCTGAGACGCACGCCCGACCGATGGGGGCCGTCAAGGGGCCGAGCCGTCGGCTCGATGCGTCCAAGGAGGTGGCCAGTGAAAATTTTGATCGCGACCGATGGTAGTCCCTGCTCCCATCAGGCCATCCGACGGGCAGCCACGCTGTTGCCGCTGCAAGCAGCGGAACTCCACGTGGTCAGTGTCGCGAATGTGGTACCACTGATTGCGGCTGGTGAGGTGGGTTTTGCTGCGGCCGCCCAGGTCCATCGCGAAATGACTCAAGCTGAATCCCACCTCCAAAACGCCCTCGCGGTGCTGGGGAACCTCGGTTTGAAGGCCAAGACGCACGGACGTGAAGGAGACCCTGCCCATGAAATCGTGGCACTGGCGGGTGAACTCGCCGCGGACATCCTCGTCCTGGGGGCACACGGAAAAAACGGCCTGGAACGCCTGCTGATGGGCAGCATCTCGGATGCGGTTCTGCACCAATGGCGGGGGGCGGTGCTGGTGATCCGCCCCGAGACTGCGAATTAGCTCCAGGCGAGCCTGCGGAGGCAGGTGGCGTTCGCCGCCCTTTCCTGTTGCGTCGACGGCAGGCTGAGGCATGCCACGAAGCCCATCAATCCGTGGCCCGCGCACCACCGCCGGCGCGTCTCCCTCCGCGGGTGATGTGCGTGATCAGGCGGGCGATCGTGGCATTGACCGGAGCTCGCAAGCCATGCCGCCTGGCCAGGCGGTCCACCGCCGCGTTCAGAAATGGCATCTCGGTGCTGGCTCCTCGACGCAGATCCTGAATCATGGCGTTCCAGTTGTCACGGGTGTTGTCGAGGGCCGTGAAGACACGGTCCGCGTCCTGGGGGCCCAACACCACCCCCTCCGCCGCGGCGACGGGCATGGCCTCGGCGAGGATATCCTCCACGATTTCCCTCAATTCCGGGGACCCCAGGATGGCCCCGTTCCGTTCATCCAGCACCGCACAGATGCCGCTGACACTGAGATTCAACAACGCCTTGCGCCACTCGACCTCCGCCACGCTACCACCGTGTCTGGCGCGCAGATTGGCGGCATTCAACAGCGCCAGAACCTGCTCGGAGGCCTTGCCGACTTCCGGCTGATCATATCCTGACTCGAACAGCGGCGCGCCGGCCACCACGGCTCGACGCCCCTGCTCGAGGGAGACGCCCACCCAGCATGTCAGGCGAACCAGATGAGCGGTGGGCAGATATGATCGGGCAAATTTATGGACGCCAAGGCCATTCTGGACGAGGGCGACGGTCTGCCCGGCCGCCACATTCGGCGAGAGAACGCCGACCAGCTTTTCCAGGTCGGTGGCTTTGGTCGCCACCACGACGATGGCCTCTTCCGGGATGGCAAAGGCCTGATCGATGGGCACCACCTCCGGGCGAAAGTCCCCGCTCTCCGCGCCAGCCAGCTGGAAGCCGGACTCTGCCAGCCAGGTGGCGCGCGCCGCACGAGCCGCCAAGGTCACGCGGGTGACGTGACTGAGATGGGCCGCCATGTAGAGACCGATCGCCCCGGCTCCAATGATCCAGACAGGGGGATTGGCAGGTGCCTCTCTGAGTTTCAAGCACCCCTCCCGGCAACATCGCCCCGGCCGCCTCTCAGAGGCGTATGATGGGGCCTATGATGCCCCTGCCGAACCACCTTGTACGCGACCATTGGCTCTACGATCCTGCTCGTTGGCCTTTCCTTACCTCGGATGTACCCGGTACCGGGGGCCGCATTCGCCAGGAAGTGGACGACTTTCGCGTGGACGAGCGACAGGCCGCGCCTTTCGACGGCGAGGGAGACCACGTGGTGGTCCGGATCGAGAAGCGGGACCGGACGACCCGTGACGTCATGGACGCCTTGCAGGAAGCATTCGGGCTTGATGTCCACGCGGTGGGTCACGCAGGCCTGAAGGATCGCCGAGCTGTCACCACCCAATGGCTATCCTTGCCGGCGTCCACCGGGATCTCCATAGACCATTGGCCCGAGATTCCCGGGGTTCGTCTGCTGGAGGTGGACCGTCACGGAAAGAAGCTTCAAGCGGGTCATTCAGGCGGCAACCACTTCCAGATTCACGTACGCGGCGCCGATGGGCAGGCAGATCAAGCCAGGGCCGTACTGAGCCGCCTTCAACGGACCGGGGTACCCAACTATTTCGGGCCTCAGCGCTTCGGCCGTGACGGAGACAATGCCTGGGAGGGATTGCAACTTCTGGCGCGGGGGCGGAAGCCCCGAGGGTGGCGCGAAACGCTGCTCTGTCAGGCCGTGCAGAGCTGGGTGTTCAATGATTGGTTGGCGCATCGACTGGCCATTGGGTCCTTTGCAGAGGTGTTCAGGGGGGACATCGCCATCAAGCACGTCAGCGGGGGGAAGTTCCAGGTGGGGGACGCCGAGGTCGAGAATCGCCGGGCCGCGGACTTTGAGATCAGTGCGACCGGGCCGCTGTTTGGGCGTAAATTTCACGAAGCCGCCGATCGGGCCCGGGCCGAAGAAGACCAGGTGTTGGCAACGCTGGGCCTGGAAAGAGCGGGTTTCAGGCCCTTGCCGGGTTCTCGTCGCGCCATCCGGATTCCGCTGGGTGACGCCGAGGTCAGCCCCACTGAAACGGGATTTTGGCTGCGTTTCAGCCTGCCTCCGGGCGGTTATGCCACGGCCGTCTTGCGGGAAGTGCTCAAGGACCATTCCGATGTCGATGGGGAGGGAATGGCCGCCACGCCGGAAGACCGACTCGAAGGAAGTGACGACGACGCCTGACGGGGTGGCGGGAGACACGCCGCAGGCCCCGGTCACTCAGCCCTCGCTGCTCCCGAGCGCGAGCGGCCGAGTCTGAAGATCGCGCCAGGCACACGGCGGAGCGAGGCTCTCAAAATAAAACCTTGCTTAAGTTTTTGTGATCCGACGACAGTTCGTTTCACCGTGGGGGATGAAACAAGCAGCTGGGTGTGGCGTGTTCCCCGGCGAGAGAGAGTGTGTTGTGCGAGCCGACGATCCCAAGCATTCCGGATTCCCTGCTGCGAGCCCGACCGCAGCCCCCAAAGCCGGCCCTGCAGAGCGTGGCGCGCCGGACGGGTCGGCCAAGGGCGCCTTTGGCCGGGATGCGATGGCCACCCAGGCGAAGCCCGAACAAGTCGCCGGGTCCGCCGTCGCTGCTGCGTCGTCTCGGGAGGGCGCCGAACCGACGGGCAACCCGCTGGCCTCCAGTCCCGCTCGGAAAGCGGTGGATGGCCTGGCCGGTACCGCGGGGGCTGCAGACGCCGCGCGCGCGGTCCCCTCGACGGCCCGCGTGTTGCGAGCAGCCTCGCAGTCTGGGGGCTTGGGCAAGCTTTCTTACGCCGGACGTTTCGCGGCCCAATTCGCGGATGAGGCCGTTCGCCTGGCTGGCGTGCTGACGGCGAAGGCACCGGCTGTGGCCAAGGTGTTCAATGGCCTGGCCCGCACCGCCCCCTTGCTGGGCGCGGGCGTGGCTGCCCTGGATGTCGGACGGGCAGCCATGGAAAATGATCCGGTCAAAAAGCAGGAAGCCACCGGGCTGGCCGTGCTCAGCGTGACGGGCGGCGCGGCGGGGCTGCTGGCAGCGGGCGGAGCCGCGGGTGTGGCGGTGGGCGGACTGGCCCTGGCTCCGCTGGTGGTACCCATGACGGTGATCGGGATTTCCGCCACGGCGGTCTCTCTGCTGGACCAGTTCTTGCTGGGCGGTACGCTGTCTCGCCCCATTGGAGCAGCCTTAGGGCGGGCCACCAAGGCCTTGGGCTTATCGTCTTAGGCGGCTGACGCGCGGATACCTGCGGATCCGCAACAATCGTTGCCCTCCGTCACGCCCCTGGGGCACCGGCTTGCAGCCAGTGCAGCACCATCCTGATCGGCGCTCCGGTGGGCCCCTTGATGCGATACCCATCGACCTTGTTGGACCAACCGACCCCGGCGATGTCCAGGTGAACCCAAGGCTTGCCGAAAGTAAACGGCTTCATGAACGAGGCGGCCGTGATGGAACTCGCCTCACCGCCAGGGTAGTTGACGAGGTCCGCAATGTCGGACTTGACCATGTCGTCGAAGCGGGGCTCGTTCAAAGGGAGTTCCCAACCCGGGTCACCAGCCAGGCGTCCCGATCGTATCAGGGCAGCGGTCATGGCAGACTCGGTGCCCATCACCCCACAGATGGTCCGTCCCAGGGCAATCGCTACCGCGCCAGTCAAGGTGGCCATGTCGACGATCGCCCTCGCGCCGAGGTCCTTGGCCGCATAGGCCAGCGCGTCGGCCAAGATCACGCGACCCTCTGCATCCGTGTCGTTGATCTCAGCCGTCAGGCCTCCATACATCGTGAGTACTTCATTGGGACACAGCGCGCGATCACTCGGCATGTTCTCCACGCTGGGAATCACCGCCACAAGGTTCACCGGCAGGCGCAGATACGCCGCGGCCAGCACAATGGCCAGGGCGGCCGCGCCACCGGCCATGTCGTACTTCATCTTTTCCATTCCACGGGAAGGTTTGATCCCGATGCCGCCTGAATCAAAGGTCACCCCTTTTCCGACGATGGCAATGGGGGGCACCCCCGGCTCACCCCCCTCATGGTGGAGGGTGATCAATCGAGGCGGCTGCTCACTGCCCCGCCCAATCGCCACAATTCCGTTGAAGCCCCGCGAAGCGAGTTCCTGCTCGTCCATGACCGCCACCCGAAGGCCCGCCTCCCCAGCCAGACGAGACGCCTCGTCGGCGAACACGGCCGGCGTCAGGTCGCCCCCTGGGCGAAGAATCAGACGCCGGGCGTGGTCGATCGCCGTGACAATCTGCGCGGCGCGGGTCCAACCAGCCTGGTGGGCCGCGTGATGCAGCGGCTCTCCCACCCATTCGAACACCGTGAGCCGAGGTTTGGGTTCAAGCAGCGCCTTGCTGGCACGCACGAATTCGAAAACCGCCAGGCGAGCGCCTTCACCCACAGCCGCTGCCAGGTCCGCCGGAGCGGCGTCGCCATCCTCCCGGGTCGCCCGCAAGCCCGTCGGCAGATGGTAAACGGCTGCAGTGACCTCAGCCTCCTGCAGCGCGCGGGCCGCAATTCCAGCCGCCCGACGAAGGCCCTCCAGGTTCGTCCGATCCGGTGTACCAAGGCCCGCGAGGGCGATTCGACGGACGGGAAGCTGCGGAGCGTAAATGAGTAAACACTCATCGGCCCGCCCCCGGAAGTCACCGGCGGCCAGGACGGAAGCCACCAGCCCACCAAGTTCAAGGTCCCAGGCTTGGAAGGCCTCGGGCAAGACGAGGGTGGTGTCGGAGAAAACGACCAGAGCGGACGAATTCGGGTCCGCCAGGGAGGAAATGGCCTGATGAAGCGGGGAAGACACGATGAACCTCTTTCCACGCCGCCGATTGGGCCGAAACGAGGCCGGGGGCGACGGACCGGTCCATCAGCTTACCATCGGATAGGCTCAAAGTGGTGGGACGGGGTATCCCAGGCCTGATTGAGCGTCAATTCGCGCCGAGTGGCCTCCTGGTATACCCAGTCGATCTTTGAGATGACCTGATTGACGGTGTCGTTCCCACATTCCTTTTGCCCGGTCCGCGACTGATAGAGCAATTTGGCCAGGGCCACCCGGCTCTGCATCGTCGTCAGGTTGCGCCAGTCCCGCCCATCGATCACCCGGTTCCGGTCCACGTCGTAGCGGGCCAGTTGCTTCTGCAAATCCGGCACGACGAAAGCGGCTTTGGCTGGATTTCCCTCCGTTCCCCCCACGACGGCGAGCACCTTGGGTTCAAAATCGCTGCGGACCGGGACGACTTCAGGCCTGCCGCTCAAGGGTGACATCCGGGCCTCGGTGCCCGGAGCGGCCAGGGAGATGGTCGTGGCAGAGGGAGTGGGAAGGGAGGCAGCAACCGGTTTAGACGGCTGTGCGGCCGGGCGTGCCTGAGACTTCGTTTTGAACGCCTTGAGCTGAGCGAGTATGCCCGGATGGTTGTAAGCGCTGGCCAGATCGTGCGCGGCAAATCCCCGCTTGTCCTTCAGGTCGGGATTGGCGTTATAAGCGAGCATTTCATACACCAGCGTCCCGTGCCCCTGCTGGGCAGCCCACATCAAGGGGGTGTAGCCCTCGTTGTCCCGTACATTCGGGTCAGCCCCTTTGGCCAACAAAATCCTCGCGACGGCCAACTGTCCGTCCTGCGCGCTCCAGTGAAGGGCCGTGTAACCGTGATTGTCGCGGGTATTGAGTGCTGCACCCGCATTCACCAGCTGTCGAACCACGGTCTCGTACTTGTTCTGGGTCGCCCAGATCAGCGCCGTGTAGCCCTCCCGATCCTGGAGGTCGAGATTGGCCTTCAGGTAAACCAGGGTGGCCACGGCATTGACCTGCCCGTTCAGGGCCGCCCACATCAAGGGCGTGTAGCCTTCGCTGTCCGGGGTGTCCAGACTCTGCCCCTTGGCCACCAAGGCCTTGATCCGGGCCACGTCGCCGCTGGAAGCGGCCAGACCAAGTTCGGTGGCACTGGCAGCCGAGACGGGCTCAGGGGCGCTCAGGCTGGAACACAGAATCATCGTGGCGGCGATGAGCAAAGGCGCGACTCGCATCGTCGGAACTTCCTCGCGGAACGGAATGGACACCAAGTCCCTGTTCGGAAAAACGGGGACGCAAGTTCCCTATACCCGACGAGGGGCGCCTTCTTCGCCCCAAAAGGCGCGCTCCCATTATGTTCTCGCGTTTGCCTGAAGGCGCGCCGAGGGCCGGCCGGCGACGGGTCGGCACTGTAATTTTTAACTAAAATTTAACCCGATAAGCAGGTCAGAATAATTCATTAACAGGAGATTATAATTGCATAATTTACTGGTTAAGTACTGGAGGTTCCTGCCGTGCATCAACGTTTGCTTCTCACTTCCATGACCTTCTCGGTTCTCGTCGCCTCGGGATGCGCGGACGGCCCCACGCAGGCGGTCCTGCGGACGACTGAGCTCAAGCCGGCCTCGGCGCCTCAGGCTGCCGGCGCGTCGATCGGCGTCAGCCTCGAACAGGCCACATCGCCATCGATTCGTTCGGAGGGCAGCTTGTCCGCTCCCGCCGTGCCCCCCCAGGGGAACGTCCTCCCGCAGGCCATTCCCTTGCCCCCTGCCGACTCGGTAGCCATCCCGGAGGCCCCTCAGTTCGACCTGGCGGTTCGCCGCAGCACTGCCGCGGGTGAGGCGGAAAGCCAGAACATCCTCGATCCCTGGCGCCCCTATGGGGTGGGCATCATGAAAAAGACTGCCACCTCGGTGACGATTGCCTGGCGCACGGATGCTGACGCCAAGGGGATCGTGTATTTCGGCAAGACCTTCGGCCTGGAGCGCCGCGGTTATGACGGGGTCTACCACCTCAACAAGTCTGAAAAGTTGCAGCAGGTCACCATCGAGGGCCTTTCCCGGTTTCGCTCCTACACCTTCACGGTGGTGGGCCTCGGCCCCCTCGGCATGCAGTTTCCGAGCTACCCCTTTCAGACGCGCACCCATCTGTTTTGAAGGGAAGACGGACCGCCGGGTCTGCCTTCCCCTGACCTCCGACGCGTTCCCCGCTTGACTGGAGCCTTACCTTGATGAACCGCCTTGATCAACTCATCCGGGGTGGAACCACCGACCCGATCGCCGAAATTTGACGCCTTAGTCCTTCCTTGGTGTGTTTTTTACCAAAAAGACGCAAGCGGGCGTGACTTCTTCGCGATAACCCTGTCGTGTCCTCCCGTACGCCTTGAGGGTCCGAGCTTGTTGAAAGTGGCCACAGCCGTCGTCTTTTCCGTCGCCTTGCTGGTCGCCAGTGGCTGTGCCCGCGCCGGTAACCCTGGCCCCGTGGTAAGTGTGCCGGGGAGCCTGGGAGTTCGAAGTGAGGCAGGCCTCGCGGAGGGTTTCAATAAGGTATACGCCGCGGCGTTTGCCAAGGCTGACGCCAACGCAGACCTGATGATCGACGAGTTCGAGGCAGGGCCCTTCATCGACGTGCGAGATTATCAACGCGCAGATGACGATCGCAACGGCAAGCTGTCCGAGCGCGAGTTTCGCACGTGGGCCTCTCGGGGAGGCGTGTTCGGCCTGTTCCACCAGAACGTGGGAGACTTTGTCCGGATCTACCGGCGGTCCTTGCTCAAGGCGTTTGAGCACCTCGACACCGACAAGAATGCGCTGCTGAGCCCCAGTGAATCGAATGACGCCGCCCTGCAACGCGCCAACCTGACGCTCACACTGAAAGGCATTCGAACCGCGGTCCGGATCACCGCCATCGACGCCGCCACCTTTCAGGCCGCTGATAAGACCCAGGACGGCCAGCTGAGTCAGGCGGAATTCGAGGACCTGGCCATCGCGGCCTGGGTCACCCTGATCAACCCACCCAAGGGCGACCAGAGCACGACGCCTCTGCGCTGAACTCGTTCTGAGCCCTCCAGGTCGGCGTCCGGATTCCACTGCCCCCATCCCCTCAGGCGGGACAGTTCCCTCCCAGGCTGCTAAAATCAACGGGTCGCGCGCTCCGCGCGACCGGCGGTGAGCTTTGGGAGGACCAGCGTGGCAGAGGGTTTGCGGGTTGTACTGTTTGGCTTGGGGCCGATCGGGGCTTCCATCGGGCGCTTGGTAGCGGAAAAGCCGCACGCGACGATCGTGGCCGCCGTGGACGCCGACCCGGAGAAGGTCGGCCGAGACCTGGGCGAGATCCTGGGACTCTCTCAATCGCTGGGAGTCCCGGTGCTGGGCAGCCTGGCGGAAGGGCTCGAGGTGCCCGCCGATGTGGTGGTGCATTGCACCGGCAGCTACCTGGTCTCGGTCCGAGACCAGTTGGTGTCTTGCCTCTCGGCAGGCCGAAACGTGGTCTCGACGTGCGAAGAACTGGCCTATCCGTTGCGGAAACATCCCGCCCTGTCGCGGGAACTCAATGAGATTGCGGTGGCCCACGGCGTGACGCTCCACGCCACGGGCGTGAACCCAGGGTTTGTGATGGACAAGCTGGTCCTGACGCTCTCCTCCGTGTGCCAGCGCGTCGAAGGCGCCACCATCACCCGGGTCGTGGACGCAGGTCGTCGCCGTCTGCCTCTGCAGAAAAAGGTGGGTGCCGGAATGACGGAAGCCCAGTTCCGGGCGGAAGTGGAAGCGGGGAGGATCAAGCATCACGGGTTGCCGGAGTCGGCCGCTCTGATCGCCGACGCGTGGGGCGTACCGGTGGACACCATCAGCGAGACGATTGACCCGGTGCTGGCTCGGGCCACCACCACGACCGATTACCTGACGGTCGAGGCTGGTCAGGTGGCGGGAGTCCGCCAAGTTTGCGTGGCGTCGCGTGGGGAAGAGGAAGTTCTGCGGCTGGTCCTGGAGATGTATGTGGGCGCCTCTGCGCCGTCAGACCGGATCGTGTTGCGTGGGGTGCCGGACCTGACGCTCGAGATTCCGGGCGGCACCCATGGTGACCTGGCAACGGCCGCCGCGATCCTCAATGCGATTCCGTTGGTGGCGGCGGCCCCCCCTGGTCTCCGCACGGTGGCAGACCTGCCCGTGCGCTACAGCGACGCCTACCCCGCCTGAACGCAAGGAGCCCTTTCATGTCGCCGCTGACCACAGAGCCTCCTCGCACGGCGATCGCCGCGTGGCGTCAAGGCGCCGGAACCGTCCTCGAAACCGAGGGGGAATGGACCTTGGGACTGCGTTCTCTGGGCCGCTCTATGGTCCTTTTGGAGCGCAACGGAGGCGCATGCCTCGGGATGGGAGGCAGCCTCCTCTCCGAGCGGCAAGGTGACGGCGATGCGCCGGTCCTGGGAATCATCCCTGCCCTGCGCCCCGCGCAGCTGGGGGCGCCCGACTTTCTGCGGGACCACGGCCTGAAATACCCCTACGTGGCCGGCGCGATGGCCAATGGGATTGGCTCGGAAGCGATCGTGGAGGCCATGGGGCGGCATGGAATGCTTGGATTCTTTGGAGCCGGCGGCCTATCTCTCCCACGGGTGGAGGCGGCGATCGACCGCATTCAGGCGGCCTTGGGAGAAGCTCCCTACGGGTTCAATTTGTTGCATGCGCCGAACGAGCCGGACCATGAACGGGATACGGTGGCCCTGTATCTCCAACGCGGGATTCGACTCGTCGAAGCGGCGGCCTACCTGGACTTGACCTTGCCGCTCGTGCGCTATCGCACGGCGGGGATCCGCCTTGGCGAAGACGGGCGTCCCCATGCCCCGAATCGCGTGATTGCAAAGGTTTCACGGGTGGAGGTGGCCTCCAAATTTCTGGCCCCACCGCCGGAAGGCATGCTGACCAAGCTGGTGGAGGAGGGGCACCTGTCGGCCGAGCAGGCGGAATGGGCGCGGGCGCTCCCCGTGGCCGACGACCTGACCGCCGAAGCTGACAGCGGGGGGCACACCGACAATCGGCCGGCCCTCTCGCTGCTTCCGACCATGTTGGCCCTGCGTGACGCCCTGGCCAAGCAGTACGGTTATGCCCGGCGGCCCCGAGTGGGCCTCGCCGGAGGCATTGCCACCCCGGAGAGTGTGGCGGCCGCGTTTGCGCTCGGTGCAGACTACGTCGTGACAGGCTCCATCAATCAGGCCTGCGTGGAGTCTGGCAGTTCCGACGCTGTGCGCGCGATGCTCGCACAAGCGCAGCAGGCCGATGTGGCGATGGCGCCTGCAGGTGATATGTTCGAGATGGGCGTCAAGGTCCAGGTCCTCAAACGCGGGACCATGTTCCCCATGCGCGCCACACGGCTCTATGAGCTTTACCGCAGCCACGACAGCCTGGAGGCACTCCCGGAAGAGGTGCGCAAGTCGCTGGAGAAGGACTACTTTCGAGCCACCTTGGAGAGCATCTGGGAGGAAACGCGGCAATATTTCACCACCCGTGATCCGAGCCAGATTGCGCGAGCGGAGCGCGACCCCCGCCATCGGATGGCGCTGGTGTTCCGCTGGTATCTCGGGCACGCGTCGCGCTGGGCCAATGCGGGTGAACCGACCCGCAAGCTGGACTACCAGGTCTGGTGTGGTCCCGCCATGGGCGCCTTCAACGCCTGGACGGCCGGAACCGCGCTGGCTGAACCCGCTGCGCGTGGGGTGGTGAGAGTGGCGCACAACCTCCTGGTGGGAGCGTGTGCGCTCAAGCGCTGGGAGTTGTTGCGGTGTCAGGCTTCAGGGGCAGCGCTGCAGCTGCCTGTCGGGTTGCCGGTTGCGCCGGTGCTCTCCGACCTTGCCCTGGAACAAGCGCTGGCTTGACCCCCACACAGAACGGGACCCCACGTGACTCAATCGATTGACGCCAAGGCAGCCTCCACCCCCATCGCGATCGTGGGGCTCGCCTGTCTGTTTCCCAAGGCCCAGAACCTCGGGTACTACTGGGGCAACATCAAGCGAGCCGTCGACGGGATCGGCCCCGTTCCGGAGACCCACTGGAAGCCAGCAGACTATTACGATCCCGACCCCAAGCGCCCCGACCACACCTATGCCCAGCGGGGAGGCTTCATTGACCCTGTGCCCTTCGACCCCACCGCTTACGGCATCGCACCCCACGCGCTGGAGGCGACCGACCCGGCTCAGGTGCTGGGCTTGGTGGTCGCCAGCGAGGCGCTCAGACATGCGGGTTATGGACCCGACAGGTCATTCGACCGCAGCCGGGTCAGCGTGGTGCTGGGCGTCACGGGAACCTTGCAACTGGTGATTCCCTTGGGTGCCCGTCTGGGACATCCCCACTGGCGCCGGGCGTTGCTGGAGGCTGGCGTCCCAGCTGACCAGGCCGATGACGTGGTGGCACGCTTGGAGGCCACCTACGTACCGTGGCAGGAAGCCTCCTTCCCGGGCCTGCTCGGAAATGTCGTCGCCGGGCGAATTGCCAATCGCCTCGACCTGGGCGGGACGAACTGCGTCGTGGATGCGGCCTGCGCCTCGTCCCTGTCAGCCATTCATCTGGCGGCCCTCGAGCTGTCCGCCGGCCGCTCCTCCATGGTGATCACGGGCGGCGTGGATGCCTTCAACGACATCTTCATGTACATGTGTTTTTCCAAGACGCCTGCCCTCTCCCCCACCGGCAATGCCAGACCGTTTGATGCAGAGGGCGACGGCACCATTCTCGGTGAGGGGGTGGGGATGGTCGTGCTCAAACGCCTGGACGAGGCTGAGCGAGATGGCGACACCATCTATGCCGTGCTGAAGGGGGTTGGGACGGCCAGCGATGGTCGAGGCAAGGCCATCTACGCGCCGGATGACGACGGACAGCAACGGGCGCTGACGGCGGCCTATGCCGCAGCGGAGGTCACGCCGGCGACGATCGAATTGCTCGAAGGACACGGAACCGGGACCAAGGTCGGCGATGCCATTGAAGTCACCGCGCTGCGTCGCATCTACGGCGAGGCCGAGGCCCACCGACCCCACTGTGCCCTGGGATCGGTCAAGAGCCAGATCGGCCACACCAAGGCGGCGGCTGGAGCCGCTGGCCTGATCAAGGCCGTGCTGGCGCTCCACCACAAGGTGCTTCCCCCCACGTGCAAGGTCAAGCAGCCCTTGCCCGGCATTCAGGACGCTCAATCCCCGTTTTATCTTCCTGCAGAACCCCGTCCCTGGCTGCGTCGGCGTGCTCACCCACGCCGGGCGGCGGTGAGTTCCTTCGGGTTTGGTGGCAGCAACTTCCACGTCGTCCTGGAGGAACACAAACCGGAACGCCGCGCCACGGATTGGGACGGCCGGGTCCAGCTGGTGACCCTCTCCGCCGACTCGCTCGACGCCCTACACGCGGCGCTCAAGCCCTTTGGAACGCTGGAGAGTTGGGAAGACCTGGAAGTCGCGGCCTGTGATGCACGGGCCGGTTTCCACCCGGGAGCCGCTCACCGTCTCGCGTTTGTGGTCGAACGCGACAGCACTCAGGTGGCTGACCTCGTGGCCCGCCTGCTGGCAAGGACGGCCGAAGGACGAGACTTCGAGTTCCCCGACGGCGCCTGCTATGCCTCGGGCCCTTCGGCGGGAGGCCTTGCCGTGCTGTTCCCCGGGCAGGGCGCGCAGTATGTGGGGATGGGGCGAACGCTCGCCTGCGCCTTCCCTGAAGCCCTTGAAGCTCTGGAAGAGGCCGAGGTCGCTTTCGGCCTGGAAGCCGGGGGCGAATTGCCTCACGGCAGCCGCCTGATCGACCGGATCTACCCCCTCACCGCCTATGATGCCGCAGGCGTGACCGAACAGGAGGAGCAGCTCAGGGCCACCGATGTTGCGCAACCCGCGATTGGTGCCGTGTCGTTGGGGATGTGGTCCATCCTGGCCAACTGGGGCCTCCGCCCTGTGGCTGCAGCGGGACACAGTTACGGGGAGCTCACCGCCCTGATGGCATCCGGTCGCCTGTCGCGCACCGAATTTCTGGAGCTTTCGGTGTTGCGAGGTCGCTTGATGGCCGCGGGAACGGAGGCGCGAGGCAGCATGCTGGCCGTCCTGGCCCCGCTGACCGAACTGGAGGCCTGGCTGGCCCGTCACGGTGAGGGGCTCGTGCTGGCCAATCGCAACACACCGAACCAAGGCGTCATTTCGGGCTCCCGCGCCGCCATCGCGCGCGCGGAGACGGAGTTGAAGGCAGCCGGGATGCGCGTCGCGCCGCTGGCCGTGGGTGCCGCTTTCCATTCTCCCCTGGTGGCGGATGCTGCCGACCCCCTGGCGGCTGCCCTGGCCCGCATGCCCCTGCCGCCCGCCTCCTTTCCGGTATACAGCAACACCCTGGGTGGTCTTTATCCGGGCGACGCCGCTGAAAGCCGCGCCCTGCTTGCCTCGCAGTTGGCCAGGCCGGTGGACTGGATCGGTCAGATCGAAGCGATGTATGCCGCCGGTGTCCGCGTCTTTCTGGAGGTGGGGCCTGGCTCACGTCTGTCCGGAATGGTTCGCGCCATTCTGGGTGATCGCCCGCATACGGCGATCGCGCTGGACGCCTCCCAGGGAAAGCGGGACGGGTTGGCCGACCTGGCCCGCGCGATGGCCCAGCTTTGCGCCGTCGGTCATCCGATCGACCTGACGCAGTGGCAGGGGGGCGCAGCCGCCGTTGCCTCCCTACGGGAGCGGAAAAGGCCTAAAATGAAGGTGATGGTCAGCGGGGCTCTCTACCGAGATCCGCGGCGTCCCACTTCACTGCCCCCTGCTGCGGGTGACCGTCGTCGCCCGACTGCAACCGCGGAGTCTCTCGTGACCTCTCCTCACTCTGAATGGCGTGGACCTGAAGCGGCTACCCCTGTGGCCGACCATGAAGCTGTCAAGGCGCTGATTCAGGCCTCGACGGACACGATCGCGGCGTGGCAAGCCTCCCAGCAGGAGGCTGCCGCCATGCATCAGGCATTCTTGGAGAGCCAGCGGGCGTCCCAAGAAACCTTCCGACGCCTGATGGACCAACAACGGGAACTGCTGGCGAAGCTCGGAGGCGAGACCGAGCCCCCAGGGGAGGCAACGGCAGCCGGCGCGCGCCCGGCGATCGCCCCGGCGGCAGCCGCTACCGTTGAGGCCACTCGTCGCGCCCTGAGGGGAATGCGGTTTCAGGCGGCCAAACCGTCGGCCCCGTCGCAAGCCGCCGTTGAACCGCTGCCCGAGCCGCCTGCACGGCAGGAATCCGTGGCAAGCTTGCCGCCGGTCGCGCCGGTCCAGCCTGCCAATCCGGGCAGCGTGATGCCCCCTATCGACGTCCGGCCACTCCCCCTCCCGAGACGCCCCCAGCCAACGGTCGCCTCCGCCCCGGCAGCGGAGACGCCAGTCTCGCCCCCAGAACGGTCGGGCGCGATGCCTCCTGCGCCGTTGCGTCAGCCCGAACCGGCTCCCGCGCAGCTGCCGAAGCAAGAAACCGCGGTGCCCTTGGACGGTGTGCGGGCCGAGTTGCTGGCCGTCGTGTCGGAGAAAACGGGTTACCCGCCAGAAACCCTGGAATTGGATATGGCCCTGGAGGGAGACCTCGGTATCGACTCCATCAAGCGGGTCGAAATCCTGTCGGCTCTGATCGAGCGCCTCCCCGGTACCCGTCCGCTGGGACCTGAAGAGGCTGGCGCCCTGCGCAGCCTGCGTGACGTCGCGGTCGCCCTGGCGGCCCAAGTGGGCCCGGCCCTCCAAGCCAACGGTGCCACTTCAGCCCCTCTTGCGACTCCCTCACAGCCGGAACGAACGGAGAGCCGTCCATCGCTACCCCCGCCTGCCGGGACTGCTCCCGTTGAGACGGGGCCTGCCCCTCTGGAGTCGCCCGCCCCGTCGGCTGCTGCCCACTCGGTGGAAGCCCTGCTGGGCGTGGTGTCTGAGAAAACGGGTTACCCGGTCGACACCCTGGAACTGGACATGGCGCTGGAGGGCGACCTGGGAATCGACTCGATCAAACGCGTGGAAATTCTCTCCGCCCTGGTCGAACGCATTCCCGGCGCGCACCCGCTGGGCCCGGAACAGGCGGGTGGCTTACGGACCCTGCGGGACGTGGCCGAGGCGCTGGCGGCTCAGGCTGCGCCGGCTGAGGCGCTGCCTGCCGGGCCTGCGCCGGCCCTCGCGGGCCCTCAGGCGGAACCCGTGAACGACCAGCTCGGCCTGCCTGCCTGGCCGGAGCCGCTCATGCCCGAACGGCCTCCAGCCTCTGCCGGCCTGCCACCATCGAATGGCGGCGCGCAGGAAGTTTCAGGGGCCCACGCGGCCACCGACGCTTTGTTGGCGGTGGTTTCGGAGAAGACGGGCTATCCGATCGACACGCTCGAGCTGGACATGGCGCTGGAAGGTGACCTGGGCATCGATTCCATCAAGCGGGTCGAGATCCTGTCAGCCTTGGTGGAGCGCCTCCCGGGAGCGCGTCCTCTCGGCCCTGAACAGGCGGGTTCCCTGCACACCCTGCGCGACGTGGTAACGGCCATGGAAAGCGCGACCGGGAGCCAGCAGCCCCCGGTGGACCGTGAAGCCCCCCCGGCGGTGAACGGCGCCAACCCACCCATGACCGCCTCCCAGGTGTCGTGGCAGACCCTGACCGCGGCCGTCCAGCATCTGGCCGAGGCGCCCTTGTTACCAGCGGTGCCGGAGCCAGACAGCGGGCTTCGGCCTTTGGTGCCCGCGGATTTCAACCCCGCCCCTTCGCCCGCTCTGAGCGCGCGCTGGCAGTTGGCCCAGCGGGCGGCAGACCCGGCGACGGCTCTGGGATTGAGCTGCGAAGTCCCCAGCCTGAGTCCGCTGCCAGTCACGGATCGGCTGGCGCAACCCAAGTTGGCTCCTGGGGCCACGGTCTGGGTGGCGGGGCCGCCTGGGCATGGACTCGTGACCACCCTGGTCGAGTGCCTCCGAGCGGCCGGTCTGACAGCCGTGGCCGTGAACCTCCAGGATTCGTCCGAATGGACGGTGCCGGGTGAACTGGCTGGCCTGGTCCTGGTCGCCCCCCAGGGGGATGGACCGACGTGGAGCGCATCAGACGAAGGGCTCGTCAAGCGGGCCTTTCAGCTCACAGTGGCGGCGGCACCGCTGCTTCAGGCCAACCGCGGCTGGTTCGTGACCGTGGCCCGTATGGATGGTGCCTTTGGCCTGGTCGATGCCTCATTGCCTTTCAGCCCCCTGGCGGGCGCGTTGGCGGGCCTGGCCAAGACGGCCGCTCACGAATGGCCTGACACCATCTGTCAGGCGTTTGACCTCCATCCAGGGTGGGATGACGCGGCAGCTGCGCTGGCCTTGGTGGATGAGATCACGCTTCCTGGTCCGAGTGAGGTGGCGCTGGGTCCCAATGGCCGCTTCACGCTGGTGCTTGAACCCGCTGGCCCCGCGTCAGCCCGTCCCCTCAGCCTGCAACCCGGGGATCTGGTGGTGTTGACCGGGGGCGGGCGGGGGGTCACGGCCGAAGTGGCTGTGGCAATCGCGCTGGCCTATCGCCCTGTGGTCGTGTTGTTGGGACGCACCGAGCTGCCGGAAGGCGAGCCAACCTGGCTGGCACAGGCCCAGGATGAAGCGGCCATCAAGCGCGCCATCTCGGACCACTCGGACCATCCCCTGGCGCCCCGCGAAATATCCGCGCGCTGGCAAGAGGTCGCCGCAGCGAGAGAAGTGGCTCGCACGCTGGCCCGTCTCGCGGCGCTTGGCGTGACCGCGCGCTATGTGAGCGTGGACGTGCGTGACACCCAGGCCCTGACCGACACCCTTGCCTCGCTCAGGCAGGATTTCGGCCCGGTGCGGATGCTGGTCCACGGAGCGGGCGTCCTCGCCGACAAGGCGATCGCCGACAAGACGCCCGCGCAGTTCGACCGGGTATTTGACACCAAGGTGGCCGGGCTGCGTGCGCTCTGGCAGGCGCTGGACGTCCAAGAATTGCGCCATCTGGTGCTGTTCTCTTCCATCACGGCCCGGGTGGGCCGACTGGGACAGAGCGATTACGCCATGGCCAATGAGGTCCTCAACAAGTTCGCCCGGCGACTGTCGGCCACGCAACCGACTCTGCGGGTGATGTCCGTCGGCTGGGGCCCCTGGGATGGGGGCATGGTCACCCCTGCGCTCAAGGCGATGTTCGCGGCCGAAGGGGTAGGGATTTTGCCGCTGAATGAGGGTTCCGTGTGGCTGGCTGCGGAACTGGGTCGCGATCGCCCAGCGGCTCCCGAGCTGATCGTCCTGGGCCCGACCGACGGCCTGCGCGTCGCCTCCGAGAACCAGGCGGCTCCAGTGGTGGCGCCTGCGCCTGCCGAGGAAAGGCTGCAAACGGTGATGCGGCGTGACCTGGCCGTTCGAACCCACCCGTTCATGGGGGACCACGTGCTGAATGGCAAGGCGGTCCTGCCGGTGGCCATCATGCTCGAGTGGATGGTCCATGCCGCCAGTCAGTTGCGCCCCGGGGCGGCCCTGATTGGATTCGACGACTTCGAGTTGCTGAAAGGGGTGGTCCTGGAGGTGGAGCCGTATGGCCTGCGGTTCGATGCCGGCAAGCCTGTGAGCGATCCGGAAGGCCAGCAGAGGGTCAAGGTCGAACTGTATGGCGATGGACGGGAGCGTCCACTGTCGCACACCACGGTCCTGTTGGGGGCCGACCGCGCAGCCGGACCGGAACGACACTGGTCCCACGGATGGCAGGGGGGCCTGGATGCCTGGCCGTACTTCCGAAGTGTGGAAGAGGCCTATCGCAGCGTGCTGTTCCACGGGCCCACTTTCCATGGCCTGCTGACGGTCGATGTGCTCGGTCCCGAAGGCGTGCTCGGCAAGGTGCAGGCTGCCGGAAATCCCCAGCAGTGGATGCAAGCCCCGGTTCGCGATACGTGGCTGACGGAACCGCTTGCGATCGACGCCATGTTCCAGATGCTGATCTTGTGGAGTGTCGAAACGCTTGGGGCGGCCTGTCTACCCTGCCGAGTCAGCAGTTTCCGGATGTATCGCCCCTTCCAGGCCCCCAGTTACTCGGTGGCTGTCCACGTGACGGCCCGTCGGGTCGGTACAGTGCTGGCCGATGTGGCCTTCCTCGATCCATCCGGCCAGCTGGTTGCCGAATTCCGAGGGGCGGAATGCACCTTTGCGACCGGCCTGGTGGAGGCCTTTCGGCGCAACACCCTGTCAGCCCCGATGACACCATGAACGGAAACTGGGCGCCCATTGCCGTCATCGGGGCTGGCGGGGTCTTTCCCGACGCTCCAGACCTGGAAACCTTCTGGTCCAACATTCTGCTGGGGCGCTGCGCCAGTCGGGATGTGCCGGAGGGGCGCTGGGTGCTCCCTAGCGCGGCCATTGTCGACCCCACCCCAGGTACCCCGGACCGTGTCCTGTCGTCACGGGCGTGCCTGCTCGATGAAGCCCTGATGGGCCGGGAGGAGCTGGGAATCCCGCCGGAGACGCTTGGCACGCTCGACCCCCTCTATACGGTTGGATTGACCGCAGCCACGCGTTGTTGGCGCAGTTTGCGGGCAGCCCCGGCGAATCTGGAGCGGGCCGGCCTCGTGATGGGGAACATCGTGCTGCCGGACAGCGGGGCTTCGGCCGACGCCATTGCCACCCTGGACGGAGAAGGGTCGCCGCGCCCGGCCGCCTATCGGGGGGCCGGCCTGGTGTCAGGCTTGGTGGCCCGCGCGCTGGGACTGGGACTGGGTGGCTATGCCATCGACGCGGCCTGTGCCTCCTCGCTTTACGCCATCAAGCTGGCCTGTGCTGAATTGGCCGCTGGCCGAGCCGATCTGATGCTCGCGGGTGGTTTGTCCCGGCCTGACAGCCTCTACACCCAGATGGGGTTCAGTCAGTTGCGCGCCCTGTCCCCGAGCGGACGGTGTGCCCCCTTCGATGCGGAAGGAGATGGCCTGGTGGTCGGAGAGGGAGCCGGTCTGGTGGCCCTCAAACGCCTGGCCGATGCGGAGCGAGATGGGGATCAGATCTGGGGGGTGATCCGTGGCATCGGAACCTCCAACGATCTGGAGGGAAGCCTGCTGGCGCCCCACTCCGAGGGGCAATTGCGAGCCATGCGTGAGGCCTACCGCCAAGCGGGTTGGCAGCCTGGTGACGTCGATCTGGTGGAGTGTCACGCCACAGGTACGCCACGCGGTGACGCCGTGGAGGTGGCCAGCTTGCAGACGCTGCGAGCCGACCTGGACACGCCCTGCGTGCTCACCTCGGTCAAATCCAATGTCGGGCACCTGCTGACTGCCGCGGGAGCCGCTGGTTTCATCAAAACCCTCTTCGCGCTGAGGAACGGCGTGCTGCCTCCGACCGCTCAGTTCAAGCAGTCTCCCACGGAATGGAAGATGGCCGAACATGGCATGCGCGTGTTATCCGCGCCCGAACCGTGGTGGGAAACGAGGGGGCGGGCGCGCCGCGCTGCGGTCAGTGCGTTTGGTTTCGGGGGCATCAACGCCCATGTTCTGCTGGAGGAGTACGGCGCGCCGGGCGGAGCAGAAGTCACGCTCTCGACGGCCCGATTGTCGCAGATGTTGGCCAAACGCCTGCGTCGAAAGGACAAAGCGTCCCCCCAGGAAGAGCCGCCCCCCTCGCCCGTCGCCGTGGTTGGCATGGGCTGCCGGATTGGCGCTTTCAAAAACCTGAGAGAATTTCAGGAGTTCGCTTTGGCGGGGGTGCCCTTGCCTCCGCACAAGCGGCGAACCGTGCAAGCCCGAGCGGGCATCGACCTGCCCTCCGTGCCGGAGAGTCTGGCGGGTTGTTACCTCCCGGGAGATCTGGAGGTGGCCACCGCCGGTTTTCGCATTCCGCCACGCGATTGGCCAGAATTGCTCCCCCAGCAGGCCCTGATGCTGCTGGCTGCCGATGAAGCCCTCCGGGACGTCGGACCTGCCTATCAAGACCGCCGGGTGCGTCACCCACGGGCCGGCGCCTACATCGGCATCGGCCTGGACGCCCGTTCGACCGACTATCACCGGCGCTGGCACCGTTTGAGCCGCCAAGAGGGCTCTCCGTTGCCGGCCCTGACGGCGGACCGCACCCTGGGGGCGCTCGGGGGCATGGTGGCCAGTCGATTGGCCCGAGAGTTTCGTTTCGGTGGGCCGACTCACACCGTTCAAGCGGAAGAGATGTCCGCCTATCGGGCACTCGAAGCGGGAATTCGAGCGCTGCAGCGGCGCGAAATCGAGCTGGCCCTGGTGGGAGCCGTGGACGTCCCGGGGGACCCGCGCTTGCTGGCATCTCGCCAACGTGAGGGGGACGGCCTGCCCACGGCAGAGGGGGCGGGTGCGTTGGTGCTGAAGCGTCTGGAGGACGCCCAAAGAGATGGCGACCGCATTTACGCGGTGATTGAAGGCCTGGCCAGCGCCAGTTCGCCTCGCCTGAACCGCCCCCTGGCGGGGCCGGATGCAGATGCCATTTCACGCGCCATTTCAGCCGCGTGGGACGAAGCGCAACTCTTGCCCGCTGCGGCCGGCTTGCTCGAACTGGACGGGACGGCATCGAAAGCTGAGCACGAGGCTGTCTCGACCATCTGGTCGCAAGCGGCGCCGGCCAGTCTGGCACTCGCTCGCGCGTCTCAGCGGGTGGGACGCGCCGGGCTGGCCTGTGGCATGGTGTCGTTGTTGCGCACGGCACTGGCCCTCTATCACGAGGTGTTGCCCGGGTGGGCCGGCCATCAGGAGGCGGCACCAGCCCTCGAGGCCCTTCACACCCCAAGGATGTCACAGTACTGGTTTTTCGATCGGGCCCAGGGGCCGCGCCGCGCCGGTGTCAATATCCTGGGACGCGAGGGAGGCGCGGGCCACGTGGTGCTGGCCGCCGCGCTGCAGCCCCCGGCAGCCGTCGAGCAGTCCAATCGTGAGCGCCTGCGCCCGCTCGGGGCGCCTCGCTGGGCTCTCTTTGCCCTGGCGGGTGATGACACCCGCGCGCTGACCCGCCAGTTGGAACGACTCACCCTGCACGCGCGAGCGGAACGTGGGGAGGCGAGCGTCGCACACGTGGCGCGCAGCTGGTGGCAGGAACACGGGGTGGGAGAAGGCAACCTGGGCCTGGCCATCGTGGCGCGTGATCACGTGGAACTGGAGGAACGCATCCGTGAAGCCCGGCGTGTGTTGGCTGGAGAGCATCTTCCAGCCGGCGATCCCCGTTCACCCGTGGCCAGCGTGTTCTTCAGTTCAGCACCCCACGGTCCTGACGCGGACCTGGCCTTCGTCTTCCCTGGCAGCGGCAACCATTGGCCCGGAATGGGGACCGACCTCTGGACCGCATTCCCGCAAGTCGCGCGTCTCCAGGACACCGATTCTCAGCTGCTGGCGACCCAGGTTCGGCCCGCCAGGCTGGTGCCCTGGCGGCGTGATTGGCCGGAGGGCTGGCAGGCCGAGACCGAAACTGCCCTGTCTCAGGATCATCGCACCACCTTACTGGCCCAAGTGGCGCACGGCGCCTTGATGCACGACTTGCTGCGCCTGTTTGGCGTGGGAGCCCGGGCGGTGATGGGCTACAGCCTCGGTGAAACAGCCGGACTTGTGGCCACGCGCACCTGGCGAGACCGGGACGAACTGACCCGTCGTATGGTGGCCAGCAAGTTGTTCACGGTCGAGCTGGGTGGCCGCTGTGCGGCAGCCGCACGAACGTGGGGCTTGCCCGCTGGTATGCCGGCGGCCTGGGTCAGCGGGCTCGTCGATCGCCCTGCTCAGCTGGTGCGCCAGGCCCTGTTGGAGATTCCCCAGGCCTATCTGCTGATCGTCAACACGCCGGGTGAATGTGTCGTCGGCGGAGCCCCCAGCGCAGTGGAAGCCTTGGTGGAGAAGCTGCGCTGCGCCTTTATCCCGATTCAGGGCGTCACCACGGTCCACTGTGAGGTGGCCGGACAGGTCGAGGGGGCCTATCGCGCCTTGCACGACTTGCCCACCAACCCGCCGCATGGGGTGCGTTTCTACAGTGGTTTCTGGGGTCGGGCGTATGACGTCACGCGCGCTGCCGCCGCCCAGGCACTGGTGGGACAGGCCCTCTCCACGCTCGAATTCCCGACCCTCGTGCGCACGGCCTACCAGGACGGCGTGCGGATTTTTGTTGAACTGGGCCCGCGCCATTCTTGCACGCGGATGATTCAGGCGATTCTCGGGGATGCCCCCCACGCAGCGCGTTCTGCCTGTGTCCGAGGCGTCGAAGGGGAACTGTCCCTGCTCCGCTTGTTGGGGCACCTTCATGCCGAGCGAGTGGCCATTGACCTCACCCCCCTCTATGGCCAACTCGCGACGCCGTGGGCCGCCCAGGTTCGGCCCACAGGCCCCGTGGCACGCGTGCCCCTTCACGCCGGCGGCCTGGCGGTTGCAGCAGCGGCGAACAGACCCTCGGAGGTGGCGATCGCCCCGTCCGAGTCCCCCGCTTCCCCGGCCCAACCCTCGCCCGCCCCCATCGTCACCGCGCGCATTCGGCGGCGCGGCAAGCCAAGAACCGACCTGGTCGCTCCGTCGTCACGCGAGCCTGAACCTCTCGCCGAGAAGCCTTCACCAGGCGCCGTCTCAGCCCGTCTACCGCGGCGTGAGACGGGGAAGCGAGCCGAGCCGTTCCACTCCCCAAGGACCACTGGCGGGGAGGCGCTGATGGCCGCCGTGCGGCCGGAACCCCGCGTCGAGCATGGCGCTCCCGTTCACTCCCCGGGAGTCGCTCTGGCTGAGCGTCAGGACACGGTGTCGGCGCTTCGGCGCTGGATGGACCGCGCCAACGATGGCCTCGCCTGCGTAACGGTGGCCAACCACCAGGCCCGGGAAGCTTATGCCGCGCTGGAGGCCGAGAATCGGAGCGGCGAGGAGAGCATTCGGGCGATCCATGCGCTGATCACACGCTGGTTGCCGCGCACGGAGTCAGTTTCCGACGCGCCGGTTTGGCTCGATCGGGCAGGCTGCCTGGCCTATGCCAGGGGCCAGATCGAGCCGGTGCTGGGGGCCTACTTCGCGCCGATTGACGCCTATCCGACGCGCGTGAGATTGCCGGATGAGCCGCTGATGCTGGTTGATCGGATTCTTTCTGTCACGGGAGAACCCGGTTCCCTCACGCAGGGCACCATTGTGACGGAACATGACGTCAAAGCGGGGGCCTGGTACCTGGACGGGCATCGCATCCCCACGTGCGTGGCCGTGGAAGCCGGTCAGGCTGACCTGTTCCTGAGTGGCTGGCTCGGGATCGATTTCAAGACGCGCGGTCTGGCGGTCTATCGCCTGCTCGACGCGGTGGTCACCTTCCATGGGCCGCTCCCGGGCCCTGGTGAAACGATTCGCTACGACATCGCCATCGATCGCTTCATCGAACAGAGCGGGGTGACGCTGTTCTTCTTCCGATTCGACGCGACAGTCGCGGGCCGCCCGCTGATGACCATGCGAGAGGGCTGCGCCGGATTCTTCACGGCGGAACAGCTGGCCGAAGGCAAGGGAATCGTGTTCTCCGCCCTTGAGAGTCGCACGTTGCCTGGCCGTCTGCCGCCGGATTGGACCCCCCTGCTGCCCATGGGCAAGACACCGTTGGATGCCTCACACCTGGCAGCTCTGCGTGATGGAGACCTGGTTGGCGCGTTCGGCCAAGCCTTTTCGGGCCTGCCTTTCACGCGTGCGGCGACACTGCCCGATGGCCTGATGCGCCTGGTCGACCGGGTCTGTGCGATCGAGCCGACCGGTGGCCGTTTCGGGCTCGGACTGATCCGGGCGGAGCATGACGTGGTGCCGGATGCCTGGTACCTGAAATGCCACTTCGTCGACGATCAGGTCATGCCAGGCACCCTGATGTACGAATGCTGCCTGCACACCATGCGAATCTTTCTGATGCGGCTGGGCTGGGTCGGACCAGCCGGGACCGTCTCGCATGAACCGGTGGTTGGCGTTCAAAGTCGGCTGCGGTGCCGTGGGCAGGTCTTGGCGACCAGCAAGGTCGTGACCTATGAGGTCTCCTTCAAAGAACTGGGTTATGAGGCGGATGGCACGCCCTTCGCCCTGGCAGATGCCCTGATGTTGGCAGATGGCAAGCCGATCGTCTTCATCAGCGACATGAGCATCCGACTGTCCGGACTTCGGCGTGTCCATCTGCAAGCCATGTGGGAGCTGGCTCGCGCCAACCGCTCTCTGGGCGAGACGTCACGCGCGCCCGTCGTGAAGCGACAGGAGCCCCGGTGCCAGTATGGCCCCGAAAGCATCCTCGCCTTTGCGGTTGGGAACCCCTCCGAGGCCTTCGGTGAGCGCTATCGCATCTTTGACCGCGAGCGTGTCATCGCTCGTTTGCCGGGCCCCCCCTACATGTTCCTGGATCGGGTCGTGCAGGTCAGCGGGGCTCCCTGGGTCTGCGAGGCCGGGGCCGCCTGTGAAGCGCATTACGACATTCCCACAGACGCCTGGTACTTCAGGGACGAAGGTCAGCCGACCATGCCCTTTGCCGTGCTGCTTGAAGTGGCGCTCCAACCCTGTGGCTGGCTGGCCGCCTACGTGGGTTCTGCCTTGACCTCGCCCGTGGATCTTTCCTTCCGCAACCTGGGGGGCAAGGCCATTCAATCCCGACCGGTCGGCCCCCAGGACGGCACCCTCGTCACACACGCCAGACTGACGAAAGTGTCGCAGTCATCCGGGATGATCATCCAGGAATTCGAATTCAGCGTGACCTGTCAGGGGGAGGCCGTCTACACGGGGTGGACGATGTTTGGTTTCTTCACGAAGCAAGCCCTCTCCCAGCAGGTCGGACTGAGGGGGGTGGAGCCCTCACCGCTCGACCCCAGACAACGGCTTCCTTTTCCGGCGCAGTTCGGCCCCATGCCGACCGGCAAGCTGGCCTTGGTCGGCGAAATCGATCGATGGGAGACGCACGGGGGCGATCACGGCCTTGGATTCATGCGGGGCCGCAAGCGAGTCGACCCGGCCGACTGGTACTTTGCCGCCCACTTTTACCAGGACCCTGTCTGTCCCGGCTCGCTCGGACTCGAAGCCCTGGTGCAGCTGATGAAGGCCGAGGTGTGGCGTCGCTGGGGGGCCTGGGTGGAACGCCCGACCTTCGGATCGCTGGCAGCGGGGAGGGAGCATAGCTGGCTGTACCGAGGCCAGATTGTCCCCACCAATCGGGAGATGGTGGTGGAGATGCACGTGAAGCGAATCGATGAGGAAACGCGGACCTTGGTGGCAGACGGGATCCTGTCGGTGGACGGTCGGCCCATCTACAGCATGACCGATTTCTCCCTCAGCCTGGAGGAAGGGACCAGCACGTGAGATACACCCGCGTGCATCTGGCCGGCTTGGGCTACGAGCTGCCCCAGGAAGAAGTCACATCAGAAGCGCTGGAGGCC
This sequence comes from Candidatus Sericytochromatia bacterium, assembly GCA_035285325.1. Taxonomy (NCBI): domain Bacteria; kingdom Bacillati; class Candidatus Sericytochromatia; species Candidatus Sericytochromatia bacterium. The sequence continues at coordinate 12,365 of JAYKJB010000138.1, read as the reverse complement.
AGGCTTGCGCCCCTCTACGAGAGCCTACGGGTGGCGCCGGGACAACTGGCCTATCTGACGGGCATTCATTCCCGACGCTGGTGGCCGGAGGGACAGCGACTGGCTCCCATGGCCGCCAAGGCAGGGCTTCAAGCGCTTCAAAGAGCCGAGCTGAGCCCGGGAGAGTTGGGGGCCGTGGTCTACGGCAGTGTGTGCCGGGATGATTTCGAGCCGGCCAGCGCGTGTGAAGTGGCTCATCTGATCGGGGCCGGCGGCGCCGTGGCCGTGCTGGACGTGGCGAATGCGTGCCTCGGTATGCTGAGCGGCGTGTTGCACGTGGCCAATATGATCGAACTGGGGCAGATTCGGGCAGGCCTGGTCGTAGGCTGCGAGTCGGCCCGCGAAATCAACGAGGCCATGATCGCGGAGATGTTGCTCGAACGAAACATGGGGCATTTCATGAAGGCCATGGCAACGCTCACGGGAGGGTCAGCGGCGGCGGCGATCGTGCTCACGGATGGAACGGTCGGGGCCCCCCCTGGACCTCGACTGGCCGGGGGCATTCAATGGGCGGCCCCCCAACACCACGATCTTTGTCGCTGGGGCCTGGACCGGCGCCGCCCAGCCCGCCAGGCGATGGTGATGGAAACCGATGCCGTCCCGATCATGCGGGAAGGGGTCCCCTTGGGGCGGGACACCTGGCAAAGGTTGCTGCAGGAACTGAACTGGCCAGCGCCGGACCGGACCATCAGCCATCAGGTCGGTCAGGCCAATCGCGCGGCCATTCTTCAGGCGATCGGGATGCCGCTCGAACGCGACTTCGTGACCTACACGCAACTGGGCAATACCGGGAGCACCGCCGTTCCCGTGACGGCGGCCATGGCCGCCGAGCAGGGTTTCACGCAGGCCGGCATGCGGGTGGCGTGGCTGGGTATCGGCAGTGGCCTCAACTGCCTGATGCTGGGATGGGAGGGCTGAGATGGGTTCCAAGCTCGGCGAGTGGCAATCGCTCTATCCGTTCACCGGCCACTACCACGAGCGAGAGGGTTTGCGGCTGCACTATCTCGACGAGGGCCCGCGTGATGGCGAGGTGGTGGTGATGCTCCACGGCAACCCCTCCTGGTCCTTCCTGTTTCGAGACCTGGTGCGGGCCTGGTCCCCGTTCGGTCGTGCGATCGTTCCGGACCACATGGGAATGGGATTGTCCGACAAGCCGACCGACGATCGCTACGCCTACACCCTCGCAAGCCGCGTGTCCGACCTTGAGCATTTGCTGGAGAGTCTGGCGGTGCGGGGACCGATCTCGCTGGTGCTGCATGACTGGGGGGGAATGATCGGGATGGCCTGGGCAGCGCGCCATCCCGAACGGGTGAAGCGCCTCGTGGCCCTCAACACCGCAGCCTTTCCCTTGCCTGGCAGCAAACCATTCCCCTGGCCCCTCCGGCTCGTGCGGGATACCCCCCTTGGCACCCCGCTCGTCCTGGGCTTGAATGCCTTCGCCGCCACGGCGGCCCGCGTCTGTACGGTGAAGCCCCTCGCCCCACTTGTGCGACGGGCCTTCGTCGCCCCCTACGACAGCTGGAGCAACCGGCTCGCCACCCTGCGTTTCGTCGAAGACATCCCACTGGCCCCCGGAGACCCCGCCTGGCCGCATCTGGCCGCAGTGGAAGCGAACCTTCCCCATTGGCGCCACCTGCCAGTCCTGCTGGGATGGGGCGCCCAGGACTGGGTGTTCGACGATCACTTTCTGGCCGGCTGGCAGGCGCGGTTTCCGCAGGCGGAAACCCACCGTTACCCTGATGCAGGGCACTACGTGCTGGAAGACGCCGGCGATCGCCTTATACCTGAAATCGTGCGTTTCCTGAAGACCCCGGTGGAGGCCCCTGCCCCTTGAACGCGGTTGCCACGACCAACATCGCCAATCGCTTCGATAGACAAGCGGCGCTCCAACCAGAGGGGCGCGCCGTGATCGCGCGGGGAAAGGTCACCACCTTCGCCGGGCTTCGGCAGCGTTGCGACGCATACGCGCATCGGCTCTCGGCGCTTGGTATCGCCAGGGGTTCGCGTGTGGCCCTGATGGTTCGTCCGGGCGAAGATTTTTTCGCCTTGACCTTTGCCTTGTTCAAGCTGGGGGCTGTCCCCGTGCTGATCGATCCCGGCATGGGCCTGGCCAACATGCGCACCTGCCTGAGCGAAGCGGCTCCCGACGCCTTCATCGGGCAGCCCATGGCCCATCTGGCGCGGGTGCTGGGCCGCTGGGGCAGCGCCGCCGGGCGTCTGTTGTGCTGCGTCGGGGGCCGTTTCCCCGGCACCCTGCCCCTTCATCCGGGCCCGCTCCCCTCCTCCCCGTTCACGGCCGTCGAGACGGGCCCCGAGGCGATCGCCGCCATCCTGTTCACCAGCGGCAGCACGGGTGTCCCCAAGGGGGCGGTGCATTGCCACCGCACCTTTGACGCCCAGGTCGAACTGCTGGCCAGCCACTTCGGCATTGGGCCAGGCAGTATCGACCTGGCCACCTTTCCGCTCTTCGCCCTCTTCGATGCTGCCCTGGGCGCCACGGCGGTGATCCCCCGCATGAACTTCACCCGGCCAGGTCAGGTCGACCCGACGGCGATTGTCGGTCCAATCCTGACCTACGAAGTCACCCAGATGTTCGGCTCTCCCGCGCTGCTGGAACGCGTGGCTGGCTGGGCCCTGCCCCGTGGCATTCGTCTGCCCTCGCTGCGCCTCGTCATCAGCGCAGGGGCCCCGGTCGCCCCGTCCGTGTTGCAGGATTTCGGCGCCTTGCTCGCGCCGGATGGACGACTCGAAACCCCTTACGGTGCCACGGAGGCCCTGCCCGTCGCCAGCATCACCGCACGGGAAGTGCTGCAGGAAACCCGAGAGGCGTGGGCGCGAGGCGCTGGAACTTGCGTGGGCCGCCCTCTCGAAGGCATTGAAGTGGCCATTATCGGCATCTCCGATGAGCCGATTCTCACCTGGAGCGACCAGCTCCGCCGGCCGGTTGGCGAGCCCGGTGAGATCGTGGTCAGAGGGCCGAATGTCAGCGATCGTTACCACGGTCGCCCGGATCACGATGCGCGGGCCAAAATCGCGGACCCAGCCGGGGGCGTGTGGCACCGGATGGGGGACCTCGGACGTTTTGATGACCTCGGACGGCTATGGTTCCTGGGGCGTAAATCGCATCGTGTGCGTTGCGCCCAGGGCGACATGTTCACCATTCCGTGCGAAGCGATCTTCAACCAGCACCCGGCGGTTCGCAGAACCGCCCTGGTGGGCGTGCCGGACCCGAACCATCCTGGATTTCAGCGCCCCGTGCTGTGTGTGGAGCTCAAGCGGGGCCAGCGGGCTAGTGGGGATCTCATCGAGGAAATCTGGAAGCTCGGGCAGGCGCACGGCCACACCCGGGCGATCGCCAAAGTCCTGGTCCATCCCTCGTTTCCAGTCGACATCCGCCACAACGCCAAGATTTTTCGGGAGAAGCTGGCACTCTGGGCCACGGAGCGCATCACGTGAACGCGCTGGTCACGGGTGGCGGAGGCTTTATCGGAGGTCGATTGGCCCGGGCCCTTCAGGCAGCAGGCCATGCCGTCACCACCTACCAGCGCGGCGATTACCCCGAGCTGGCCGCAAGCGGCATCCGCACCGTCCGTGGTGATATTGCGGACGAACGCCGCTTGACGGAGGCGGTCACCGGGCAGGACATCGTCTTCCACGTCGCGGCCCTGGCCGGCGCGTGGGGCCGTTGGGAGGATTTTCATCGCAGCAATGTGCTCGGCACCCGGTCCGTGATCGCGGCTTGCCGTCACCAACAGGTCAAGCGGCTGGTTTTCACCAGTTCCCCCAGCGTGGTGTTCCACGGGCAGGACATGAGGGGCGCGGATGAGACGGTGCCCTATCCAGCCCATCATGAAGCCGCCTATCCCGCGACCAAGGCCGAGGCCGAGCGCGCGGTGCTGGCCGCCAACGATGATCAGCTCGCCACGGTGGCCCTCCGTCCGCACCTGGTCTGGGGGCCGGGCGATTCCCATCTGCTGCCCCGCTTGCTCAAGGCGCACCGCGAGGGCAGGCTGCGCCGGATCGGCGACGGAACGAACCTGGTGGATGCCACCTACATTGACAACGCGGTCCAGGCGCATCTGGCTGCGGCGGAGCGATTGGCGCCAGGTGCCCCGTGCGCGGGCAAGGCCTACTTCATTGCCAATGGGGAGCCACTGCCGGCCTGGGAACTGATCGACCGTCTGCTCATCGCGGCGGGGGCCGGACGCGTGCGAGGATCCGTGCCTGCCTTCCTGGCCGTGGGAGCCGGCACCGTGCTGGAGTCGGTCTATCGAACCCTGGCGCTCCCGGGGGAACCGCCGATGACCCGCTGGGTCGCGCGCGAACTGGCCACTAGCCATTATTTTGATCTGGCGGCTGCCCGGCGTGACCTGGAATACCTGCCCCGGGTTTCGACCGACGAGGGCCTCCGCCGCCTGACGGACTGGTGGGCCTCACATGGCGCTGCATCAGCTCGCCGGGTGGCGTCGCCCTGACACAAGCGGTAGCATGATTTTTGGAAGTGCAAAACGGGGTGAAAAAATCGCATGGATTTGTGGACCAACGTGTGGGTCATTTTGGGTGGCGTCCTTCTCGGGTTGACCCTGGCGGCCTTTGCCACGCGGAAACGCTGGGGACCTCAGGCCGCGCGCCTGATGGGGGAGGCCTATCAGCAGCGAATGCTCAAGAAACTCCGAAAGAGTTACCCGCTTCTGGCCGCCCGCTTCGAGGAGTTCGATGTCAGACCTGAGCGCCAAGAGGCGCTACAGGCGGCCATGCGGCGCCTACCTCCGCAAGAAGGCTTGAAGTTGCAAACCGAGTTCATGCGGCTCAAGGAAAACTTTCTGGCTCGCCACCCCGAAATCGGGGAACTGATTTCGGGTGCGGCCGATCCGCGCGGCCAAGCCAAGGCCTTTGAGAAAGCCATGAAGCTGCCCAACGACCAGCGTCAGGCCATCGAAAAGGATCTCTTGTGGGCCTGGGATCAGCTGCGGGGGCGCTTTCCGAGGTTGATGGGGCCACTGGAAGCCTCCGTCCGCAAACGAGCCGAGGGCGACGCCAGACCCGCCGAACCTGCCAAGGTTTGAAACTGGGCCATTGCTCAGTTTTGAGGCTTGTCACGCCCCCAGCGTTTCATTTTCCCGGTCACCCCCAGCAAGCTGCCCCCAACGGCGAGGCCAGTGGCCACGACCAGCGCTTTGACGGCAATCCAGATGGCGCCGATCAGCATGGGTTCAGGTGACACGCCAAAGAGGTTCAGCAACGAAACAATGGCGGCCGTGATGGCGGTTGTCAGCACGTGATGGCCTCTTTCATCAATTCATCGGACAAACTTGTAGCCACGACCCCGCACCGAGCGAATGTACACAGGGTGCGCCGGGTCGGGCTCAAACAGCTTCCTCAAACGCAAGATGAAGTTGTCCACGGTGCGAGTCGTGATGGAAGCCTCCGTCCCCCAGGCTTCGCGCAAGAGATCTTCCCGGGAAAGGACGCGACCCTCGTGAGCCTTGAAGGCCTTCATCATGGCCATCTCGATCGGGGTAAGGTTGATCTCTTGCCCCGCCACTGTAGCTTCGTGTCGCGCGAAATCGATCACCACGTTGGCGAACACCAGTCGATCATCCTGCGCCTCCTTGGCCAGTGGGCGCTGGGCCTCCCAGGCTCTGCGGCGCAGCAACCCCTCGATGCGGGCCAGCAACTCCTCCAGATTGAAGGGCTTGGTCACATAGTCGTCCGCACCGACCTGAAGCCCCTGAACCTTGTCTTTTTCGTGCTGTTTGGCCGTCAGCATGAGCACCGGCGTGTAATTGCCCGTGGTCCGTAAGGCACGACACAGGTCAGAGCCGGAAATCCCAGGCAACATCAGGTCCAGGACAATCAGGTCGAACGCCTCCTGGCGGTCGAACAGGACCTCGTGAGCCTGCCGTCCATCCCGCAACCAGGTGACGACGTGACCATCCAGTTCGAGGTTGAAGCGGAGCCCCTGCGCGATGTGGTCTTCATCTTCCACCAGCAGCAATCTCGCCATCTCGTTCACCTGGGCAAGGTCAGCGTGAAGACGCTGCCCCGATTTTCGCCCGGGCTGGCCGCTCGCAGCTTGCCACGCAACGCACGCACACTTTCCTGCGCGATGAACAACCCCAGGCCCGTTCCTTGCCGGATCCGAGTAGACTCGTTGCCGACCCGGTGGAAGCGGTGAAAGATGCGACGCAACTGCCCTTTGGGGATGCCAACCCCGGTATCCGAAACGGCGATGGTGACACCGCGAGGGCCAGCTTCCATCCGAACCGTGATCTGGACGCTGTCCAATGAATACTTGACCGCATTTTCGAGCAGGTTGGTGAGCGCGAGGTCGAGCGCCACCACATCGGTCTGAATGGTTCCCACCTGCCCTTCGATCCGCACGGCTGAACCGTCCAGCCCGTGGCGCTGAATCAGGCGTTCCACCAGGTCTCGCACGTGCCCATCAAGATCCAGGGGGGAAACGGCGATGGGACGGCGCCTGGCTTCGGCCCGTGCGGCCTCCAGGACGTGGTCAATCAACTGGTCCAACCGATCGACATCGGCGAGCATGGTGCAGGTAAACTGGGCCGCCTGCTCCTCCGTGAGGGTTCGCCGCTGCATCGTCTCCAGATGCAGTTTCAATGACGTCAATGGGCTTTTCAACTCGTGGGTCACACTGTCGATGAAATTTTGCTGCTGCTGGTTCAACCGGATTTGCTTGGCCAGGGAGATGATGAACAGGATCAACCCCACCATGACCGCAAGACCGAGAGCCCACCCCAGCACCAACCCCAGGGTGGGGGCGAGCCCTTGAATCGGTCCTTGCCTGTCGCGAAACCAGTCGGTGACCAGCGCCAGGTTGTACATCACCGTCAGGATCAGCGTGACCAGCACGAGCGCCACGCCATAGATGATGGGCGCGGCGGTGGAGGGACGCTTGGGAGGCATGCGCATCGCGCTAGACCTGCGGGAGTCTCAGTGGGAGATTCCGAAACTCAATCGGCCAGGCCGAACACGTCCAACACGTTGTCCTTGCCATTGAAGAAACAACGGAGTGGTTTGCCGTCTCGCAGGGCGCGCACGTGACCGTGATTTCCGTGAGGTTCCACTTCCACGCGTGTCCCATCTGAGAAGACAGCCGTCAACAAGTTGCCATCCGCTTGAAGCGGCTGGGTCACGCTGCCCTGACGCACGGGGGCTTGCACCGACGGCAGAAAGCGACATTCATCGAGCACGAAGGTGTTCGCGGTCTCCTGTTCGATCCGCGCGCCAGAGAGAAAATCGACCATGGGGAGCGGCGCGTCCCCAAAACGCAACACGGCCTCCTTGTCCGATTTCTCGAAGGTCAGCGCGCGGTTGGCGCTCACGGCGGATTGCAGTTCACCATGAGGCAGATGCCCCACCAGGATCTGGAGTTCGACGCCGTTGGCGTAACGATAGAGGCGAACAGACTCCCAGTTGTTCACCCCCTTTTGGCGGTCACGAACAATGGCGGCGGGATGTTGAATTTTGAGCATCTGATCGTCCTTTACGGAGAGAATCTTCACCCCAACTGCAACGCAGCCGGGATCCCATGCTGGTGATAGAAGGCCGTTTCGAAGCCTGTTCCAAGCGAGAGAACACACCATTCCCCGGATTGCTTGCTCGCGAAGCCCATCAGCGGGGTGAGAGCACCGGCAGTGTCGGCCACACGAACTCGCGCGCAAATGCCGGAGACCGCCTCAACCGTCACATCAAAGGCTTGGACGTCACTCACCTGAAGAACCGAGGCGCGAACGGAGGCCTCCAAGGCCACCTGGTCATCTGGGTCGAGCACCGCCCCTCCTCTGAGGCTCAAGGCCGTCTGAATGGCCCGAATCCAAGCCCACTCTCCAAGTTTAGCAGATCCGGCACCGCTGGCTTCAGCGTGCGCGGGCCGAGACTTCTGGCGCCGACAGGACCCGACGCGCGAGTTCCCACAAGCCCAAGGCGTACAGGCTGAGGCCTGGGTCGAGCAACATGTGCATCCACCAGATGGTCCTGGCTGCCGGCCAATGAGGGCCTTGGGTCGCCAGCAGCCAAGCTCCGCCGTGGCACAGCAAGGCCGCTCCGATGCGGACCCAGGTGCCCCAAGGAGGACGCTGCCCGGCTCGCCAGCTCAGGCCAATCCAGCGCGCGTCGTAGAGCAGCAAAGCGACCACGAGAGGAGCCGCCAAGGCCATCGCGGCCAGGCAAGCAGAAAGATGGGCAGGAGCCAAAGGGTCGATCGCCATGCCCCTCATGCTACCAAAACGTCGCCGGATGGTGGGTTCAATTGGGTAAAATGGCCCTGACCGTGGCCACTGGCGCGCGGTTCGAATCTTGAATCCCCACCTGAGGTAGCCCATGACCGCTGAATCGCATCCGCATCCCCCTCACGGCACGTCCACGCCTGCCTCTGAGATTGAAGCCGCCTTACGGCACATGGCGGAACTGTCCCCGGACGACCGGGAGGCCTACTGGTACGACCACGTTTACCGCGGAAATGTGAAGCAGCTGACGATTCGGGCCGTCTTGATGGGAATGCTGATCGGCGGCGTGATGTCGGTCTCGAATCTCTACGTGGGACTCAAGACCGGCTGGGGCTTCGGCGTCACGATCACGGCGGGGATTCTGGCCTACGCGATCTTCCGTCTGTTTGAACACGTGTTGCCGGGTGGCGAATTCACCGACCTGGAAAACAATGCCATGCAGTCCGTGAGTTCCGCAGCCGGGTTCATGGCATCAGCCGGGCTCACCAGTGCCATTCCCGCCTTGTTGCTCCTGAATGGAACGGTGCTGACACCCTTTCACCTGTTCCTCTGGATCGGTGCCATCTCGATCATGGGCGTGTTCATTGCGATTCCCATGAAGCGTCAGATGATCAACATCGATCAGTTGCCTTTCCCGAGCGGCATCGCCGCAGCCGAGACCATCAAGAGCCTGCACGGCCACGGGGAGGTGGCGCTGGCGAAGGCGAAGTCTTTGGGAATCGGCGGGGTGATCGGCGCCGTCGTCTCCTACTTCAAAGACCTGCACCCCGTGCTGGTCGAGAAGTACACCGCGCTCAAAGGTTTGGCCTTCCTGTCGTTGCCCAATCAGATTCCGGCCGACCAGACCGCCTATCAGTTTCAAGGAATCAACTGGCAAAAGCTGACCCTCGGGCTCAACGTGAGCCTGTTGCTCTATGCGGCGGGCGCCATCATCGGGATGCGGACCGGGGTCAGCGTGCTGATCGGGTCCGTGTTGAACTGGTTCGTGATCGCCCCGTGGCTCATCCAGAACCACGTGGTCGCGAACGGAAAGGTGATCGAGGGGGGCCTGAAGCAAGTGGCCGCCTGGACCACCTGGCCTGGCACCGGCATGCTCGTCGTCTCCACCCTGGTGGGATTGGGCCTGATCTGGCCTTCGTTGGCTCGCGGTTTTTCCGGCATCACGGAGGTGTTCAAACCCGCCTCTGAGAAGCAAATGGATGCCCGCCAGGCCAGCATCGAGGTGCCCGGCTCCTGGTTCCTGTATGGCTTTACGGGTGGGGCGATCGCCTGCGTCATCCTCCAGGTTTGGCTCTTCAAGATTCACTGGGCCATGGCCATCCTGGCCGTGTTGCTGGCCGTCGTCTTGTCGATGGTCGTCTCGCGCGTCACGGGCGAAACCGACATCTCGCCGACGGGCGCGATGGGCAAGGTCACCCAACTTACCTACGGCGCCCTGGCGCCGGGCCAACCCATCACCAACCTGATGACGGCCAACGTCACCGCGGGGGCGGCCATCCACTCGGCGGACCTTCTGACCGATCTGAAGAGCGGCTACCTGCTGGGCGCGAATCCCAGACAGCAATTTCTGGCTCAGATGTACGGCGTGTTGGCCGGTACCCTCTTTTGCATCCCGGCCTACTTCCTGCTGGTCCCGAACGCGTCGGTGTTGGGCGACAAATTTGCAGCTCCCGGCGCCCTGGTTTGGAAGGCCACCGCAGAAGCTCTGGCGCGCGGCTTGTCGGCGTTGCCTCCGTCAGCCCTGAAACTGGCAGCGTTCACGATCACCGTCGGCGTGGTCATCACCTTTATCGAGCACTACCGACCTGCCCTGAAGCGTTATCTGCCTTCCCCCACCGGGTTGGGCCTGGCCCTGGTGCTGCCGTTCAGTGACTCCCTGGCCATCTTTCTGGGAGCCTTCACGGCGTGGTGGTTGGCCAAGGCCAGACCGGCCACCGCGGAGCGGCACACGATCCCCTTCTCGTCGGGGATCATCGCAGGGGAAAGCATCGCCTCGGTCCTGATCATCGCCTTGCTTGTGGTGATAGGCGCCGCCTGACGCCTCCAAGCGACTCTCTGACCAGCGGAGGCCGCCCCCGTTCGGGGCGGCCTTCAGCCGCTTTGCGCCTCCAATTCGGCCGCCGCTGCCGCCGCCCCGACCAAGGCCACGTAGGGGTTGATGACCATCCGCACCGGAATCGAGGCCACCAGATCCGAAAAGCGCCCCTTGTGACGGTAGGCCGTCTGAAATTGACCATCTTGCATTCTGGCCAGGTTCTTGGGGCCGATGCCCCCCGCAATGTAAACCCCTCCGCGAGCGAGCACTTGGAGGGCCAGGTTACCCGCCTCGGCACCATAAATGCGGGTGAACATCTCCATCGCCTGGATGCAGACCGGGTCATCGCCCGCGGCGGCATGACCTGCGATCAGGGCCGCATCGTCCTCGGCTTCGAAGCGACGTTGCAAGTCTACCCGCGCGGGGCCCGCGCCAGCCTCGATCAGATGGTCATAGATGGCCCGAATGCCGGCCCCGCTCAACAACCGCTCGTAGGAGACGCGGGCGTGGCGCTTCAACATGAAGCGCAAAAGCCCCATTTCTTCTTCATTCCGCGGCGCGAAATCCTTGTGTCCCCCCTCCGTCGAGACCACCTGGTAGCGATGACCATCATGGAACAGGAGAGCCTCGCCCAGGCCCGTTCCGGCGCCCAGCACGGCAATCGGGGCCCGCGGCTCAGGCACCCCGGGGTTCAGTTCGACCCAGTCGGGCTCCTTCATGTGAAGAACCCCCAGCGCCGCAGCCTTGAAATCATTGATCAGCGCCACCCGCCCCAACGGCAGGCTGGCCTCGAGTTCCCGGGCGTCCACCACCCAGGGCAAGTTGGTGGCCTGGCAGCGTCGTTCGAAGACGGGTCCCGCAATACCCAGTCCCGTGGCCTGGACTGGCTGGGGATGGTGAAGGCGAAAATCCTTCAAGATTTCCGTAAAAGTCGGGTGATCCGCGCTCACGTAACGCGCCTCGGCCATCACCCGCCAGGGGCCGCCCGGCGTCCACTCGAATAACGCCAGCGCCACTTTGGTTCCGCCGATGTCCGCGGCGAGCAAATTGAGCGTGCCCAAGTCTCCAGGTCCTTTCTTCAGGTTCCCGCATCCACGCGATGCAGGGTGTGTGCCACGAATAGCGCCTCCAAGGCGGCCCCGTCGGGCCATCCTGCCGAGAGCAGATTTTCAAAGTCAGGAACCACCCAGGCCGCCCCGGCCTCCTGCAGTCCGTCGGGGGCCACGCTGGTAGAAACGCCCAGGCACGCCGCTCCGGCGGCCCTGGCGGCCTGCACGCCCTGAATGGCATCCTCTACCACCAGACACGACGACGCTGGAAAACCAGCTTTGGCAGCGGCCTTCAGATACACTTCCGGGTCGGGCTTGCCCCGTCGAACATCGTGGGAGGTGACCTGCCCAGCAAAGGCGGTTCGCAGATTCAGTCGCCCGAGCACCTGCTCGACATTTTCAGGCGTGGCACTGGTGGCAATTACGCAGCGAACCCCGCGTTCCGACAACCAGGCCAGGAACGCGTGGATGCCCGGGACCGGATGCAGCACCGCGGATTCGAGTCGCTGACGATAGAGAGCCTCGCGGGCTTCGGCCAATTCCAGGCGCATCTGCCCAGGTGCCTCAGGAAACAAGGTGTCGATGATATCAGAGGCCCGCCGGCCATCGAGCCGTCGCCACTCGGCATCGGACAGAGAGAGGCCCCGCACCGTGGCGAATTCCTTCCAGACCGCACGATGGAGGGGCATGTTGTCGCACACCACCCCGTCCATGTCGAACAACACGGCTGAAAAACGCACGTCCACCGCTCCCATCATCGCAACCAGGTCTTCATTGTACCGGCTCCAGACATTTGAGCGAAAATATCAGCTTGCCGCCCGATGGCTGGACGATGGCACGGATCTTGAGTATAGTGATATTGTGTCTCTGTAGCTCAGTGGATAGAGCGTCTGCCTCCGGAGCAGAAGGTCACAGGTTCAAGTCCTGTCAGGGACGCCATTCCCCCTTCGTCTAATGGTAGGACGACTGGTTCTGGCCCAGTTAATCGTG
>JAYKJB010000137.1 GCA_035285325.1 Candidatus Sericytochromatia bacterium | reverse complement strand
GGTCGCCAGGCTCGCCTGCTCCAGGCGGCCCACCGACTGCACGTTCTGCTGCTTCGTGTGGATCACGGGCACGATCAGGTAGTCACCGTGCAGCGTCGAGCCGCCGTCGCCCGTCTCCTTCTTCAGGTAGTCGAGCGTGGGGTTGCCCACGAAGAAGTTGTCCACCGGGGTGTTCGAGAGGAAGTTCTGACCGTGAGCCGTGTAAACGGCATCCCAGTCGATGCTGCCATGCTGGCCGGGCTTTGCCATGTGAGAGTCTCCTGCTGAGTAGGGCCGCTAGAGCGTCAGCTCTGGGAAGCGGCGTTGTTCAAGTCGCGTTCGGACCAGCCAAACCTCTCCAGGATCTGCTGCCGCGTCAGGGCCCGAACAGCCTTCTTGTCGCCAGGGGCGATCTTGCTGTTCTGAGACGACTGCGTAGCCGACGTGGAAAGACCTGCCGGTGAGATCGCTCTCTTGGCGAACCCAGCGTCCTTGGCCTGCTTGCCCTTGATGCTCTCCAGCTCCCGCTTCACGGCTGCGCGCTCAAGGAACGGCGAGAATAGATGGCCGGTGTTCTCCGGCGTAAAGGCATCCTCGCCGTAATGCGATACGGCATCTGCCCACGCCTGCTTGAACCCAGTCTCATCCAGCCGATCCTGCCAGTCAGAGTACAGAGACTTGGCCGACTCGACGACTCGCTGGCGGGTGCTGACAGGAGCGATGATCCGCTCTTGCAGCATTTGCTCTGCGATGACCTTGGCCTGCTTGGCCGCCTCATCGCGGATAGCCTTCCAGATCGTCTCGTTGTCAGCCTGAGTCAGGTCAACGAGCTCTTCGGCCTTTGGCGAACTGGCGGAGCTAGCGTCGCCCTGGGCGAAAAGGTCGGCAATTGCCTGCCTCGCACCCGGCATCGACTCCAGCGCCTCCCAGGCCTGTGCCTTGCGCTCATACTCTGCAGCTGCCTGCGCCTTCCGCGTGTAATCCGCTTGCCACGCCTTTAACGCAGCTCGCGCATCTGCGGGGAGTTGAGAAGCCTCTAGGGCAGACCGTAACGCCGGATCTGCCACGAAAGAGAAATCGGACTTCCTCGCACCAGACTGGGCATTGCCCGTGGTCTGGCCCTCAAGGGCCTCGTCCGCCGCCTGCGCCTCACCAAGTTGCTCTCCCGCGCCCGGAGACCCATCTTGAGTGGAGCTGGCCTCAAGCCGCTCCTTGCTCAAGTCAAGAGCCTGTTCCGTCGTCTCGGGGAGTCCCGAATCGGCCTCGGTCACTTCGACCTCCAATGCCACGGGAACGTCCCATGGCGAGTTAGTTCAAATCATACACCCCACTTTAGGTGCGGACGTTGCGGGCGGCCGCGGCCTCATTCCCCGCCGTTGTGGGGCCCTCCGCGCGACTTGACTCGCTGGGTCCCTGGGCCCCGGCCGCTCCGCCAGCCATCCCCATTCGGAGCATTAGGTCATCTTGCGTCCATGCAATGCGTCGAGGCCGGCCCACATCTAGGGCCATCAAGATCTCCTCGATAATTGGGCTGGCGTCATACACCGGGAGGCCCGTCTTGGGGTCGGCATAGCCCATCGTGAGTTGCAGGGCATCGCCCAGCTGCTTGATCCGCACGGCCTGGTCGGCCTTGGCCCGACTGGCTGACTTCAGGACGATGGCGTCGCCCTCAAGGCTACTGGACTGCCATGCGGCCATAAGGTCCTCGTACCCAGGCCCCATGATGGCCGCGATCTTTTCGGGTGGGTACAGGCCAATAGAGAGCATCGACCGGATAATTTCGGCCGCACGGGCCATGTCCTCTTCGAGCGACCGGATCACATGGTCGGCCTGATTTCGGCCGGCAGAGACGCTAATCTGCTCGGCAGTGGCAGTTCCGGCCTGGGGCTGGCTGGTCAGGTCGGCCAGGGGCATGCCGACCATGGCGGACCACTGGGCCTCGAGTCGGGCAATTAGCTCGACAATGCGGTAAGCCTCGCCCGTGAACTGGATGGGAAGAACCATCCCGCCGGGCTCGACGCCGGCCGGACGTCGGATAAAGGCGCCATCGACGCCCTCGGTCAGGTCGGCAATTGCCTCGTCATCAAGGCTGTCGCTGACCTCATAGCATCGCACGCTGTGGCGCTTTACCGAAGCCATGGCGAAATTGTGAAGCTTGGTAATCTCGCGTTGGATCGGGTAGCCCGCCTCGATCAGGGGGATGCCCGTAGTTCGCTCGGGCTTGTTCATGGCGTGCTTGAGCGGAGCCGAGACGACGCACGGGAAAAACCCGGGGATTGCCGGTTCACCGGTCGTCTTGTTGACGTACGGATAGGTCTCGTCAACCTCAAGGAACTCGTCCATCTGCTCGCTGATGTAATGGCGGCAGGCGTATTCCTTGTCCCACACCTCCCAAAACACGAAGCGGGAATTCTCGTCCTCTAGACCCTCTCCCTCGCGACTCTCAACCGGCTCAATGCCATCCATGGGGCCGAACTTGCTGGGGACAATGTTTCCCCTGGCGTGGGGAGTAAACCCATCAAACTTCTTCGCCTCTTCCAGGCTCATGACAACACGGCGGGCCATCCACCGGACATCGCGAAGATCGGCGACATCGTGGCTCCACCGCACATCATGGCCGATAGACAGGCGCCTGGCCCAGATCTTGCGCTTTTCCACAGAAGGGTTTGAGGGATCCTTCCGCTCCTTCTTGAGCAGCTCTAACTGGTTAATGGCCGCGTTGGCGAGGGCATCATGCGCCCCCATCGGCATAGCGATGCGACTCACCTCGTCCTGCATCACGGACTGGATGCCGGCAATCGCCATTTGGCGATCTTGCCCAGGAAGTGCATCTACGTCCCCGGCAAGAGCTCTCTGGATCGTGTCGCTCGGGGACTCGCTGGCGCCCTCGGCCGTCTCCAGGTCGATAACGTCCGCGTGGAACCCATACCAAACGCAGGTGCTGCCAAAGCCGCAAACATCAAAAATAGCCTGCTTCCACTCTCGCTGCGAGCCACTTTCCATCCATACGCGCAGCAACAGCTCGTTGAGCATAACGGCAAAATGCTCGTCGCCCGTAGCGTTGCGGGGCACTTTGATGACTGGCGCATCGCCGGCAACCTGGCTTTGCAACCATACCGCGTAGCGAAACGACAGCGGCACGGTCTGCTCGCCGTATACGCTGTCGGCGTACGCCTCGCTGATGTTGCGATAAGCCGTCCAGTCTCGAACGCCATCGCTCAATGCCAGGGCGCGCTCAAACTCCTCGCGCTCGCGCCGCACCCGATCGAACATTAGGCCCGATGCCTTTAGACGACCCTGCCAAACGCCAATCTTGATGCCGGACTTTGTACCCTTGTCCTTCTTCACCGGCTACACCGGGTTGTCGTTGCTTGGAGACTCGGCGCTTGCGCTGGACCCGTAGATCTCACTGAGGGTAGGGGCCGGCTTCCCGTCCATCGAGTCGGTGTACGACTTCCATGCAGAATCGGCCATGTGTCGAAGATGCTTGAAGTTCCGACCAGAAAGAACCGACATGACGTAGAACTGCGCGTAAAACTGCGCCTTGGGAACGGGAGTCTCGTCACGCTTGCTCAAGAACTCCTGCATCGCCTTGAGCTGGCCCGCGGCCTGGGCCAGGGCGGTCTCGAGTCGCTGCACATCGGCCAGTCGGGCCCGGCGACCGTCAGAACTGGCCTCGTCGTCATTGATCTCGTCTCGTACGCGCATGGGACCTCCGGGGAAGCGTATAGCCTACCACCCTGTGTTAGAGTCCTGCCCGTGACCGAACGACCTCCCGAGCACTGGGTGACCTTGGCGCGAATTGTGACCAAAGGCGACCGCGACCAGGCCGAACGGCTTGCCAGCATCCTTTGGTCCCGGCATGGCGTACCTGGGGTAGACGCTTACATCCAGAACGGTCAGATCGTGGTCAGCCACCCAGGCGGCATCCCGGGCCTTGAAAGCGGGTGGGAGCGCGTCGTCAGCCTTTGAAGGGCCATAGCTTCCGCTTGCGGCGGGCCTTCTTCTCCATCAGGTCGAACCATTCGCTGGCGACCTTGATTTCGCCGTCCCCCTCAACCCGGATGTATTCAGGCTGCGGCTCCTTGAGCTGGGCTCGATGGCCCTGGCGGACCCTCTCCGCGACCATGCATGCCGCCGCCACCGAGTCGTCATGGCATCCCTCAGGGGCGCTGTAGGACCATACCCCCGATGCCCGCTTTTCGCGCGTGTACATCCTGAACTCTGTCTTTTGCCATGGCACATTTAGCATCTTCCACTCGACGTGCTGGAAGGCCAGGCGGGCTTCCGTGATGTCGTTGACCTTGACCGCGTTGGACTTCCACTTCCGGTCTACCACCCCGTCCCGGTAGCGGTCAGCCAACCGCTGGACGATAGGGGCGCCCATGCCGTTGCCGTCGGCGTAGATGTCGGCATTGTTGTAGATCTGCCGCACCTCATGGAGCATCTGGAGGACCGTGTCGTACTTTTCGCCCCGAATGCGGTACAGGGCCACCTGTTCGCGCTTGTCAAGCCGCCAGACCGAGAAGATGTTGTAGTCCTCGTGGCTGGCAATGTCGAAGCCAATCAGGCACTTGACGCCCGGAGGAACGGGGTCTTTTGCCCGCCAGTGCCCAGGACTGATCTCGTCGCATGGGATGCTGAACACCTCGTCCAGGCGCTCAAAAACGGCGCCTTCCTCGTCCAGCCACTCGCCAAGGATCTCTTCCCGATACACATCCTGGGTCATGCCCTGGGCCATAAAGGCGATGTTTTCGGGCGTGTTGGCCGGGTTGGCCGAGCTTGGGGCTGAAAGGCACCTGTGCGTTGGGTAGGCGCTTCGATCCGTGCCCATGAGCCACTCGGCTCGGGCCCAGACGAACCCCACGCCTACTCGTTTGGGGGTGCCCAGCAGCAGGGCCTTGCCCTTGCGCGCCATGAGCATGGGCAGGATGGTGGCCCGCCAGGCTGCCTCGGCAATGTCGCACATCTCGTCCACGACCCACAGGTCGCTGTTGTCGCCGCGGATGTTGTCGTGATCTTCAAGCGAGTGGAAGATCAGGCGCCCGCCTTCCGGGTTGCGTCCAATCGGGCCCAGCTCGATGGTCAGCTGCTGGTCCCTCTTGCGCTTGATCAGCGGCTTGAGGTTATGGCACATCTCCTCGTAGACCTGGCCGGCGCGCTTGTAGGTCGGGGCCCCATAGTCGCCCTTGAAAAACGACCCGTGCCGGGCCAACGACTCTATCAGGGCCATCTTGCAGCCCTCGGTCTTGCCCACCTGGCGGCCTGTACCGACAACCACGACGCGGACGCCGGGCTCTTCGAGCAACGCCTGCAGAATCTGTTTCTGCACTACGTTGGGTTGAATTCCCGCGTCAATGGCGTCGCGTTGCGTCAATTGATCAACACGTTCCTGACGATGGCCGGAGTACGCGGGCCGACATAGGCCCCGACGCAGTTGTACTCAACGTACTCCACCGCGTCCTCGTAGGTGAGCCCGTCGCGCTCGACAAGCAGCTCGACCATGCGCTCGTAGCTGTAAACAGCCCGTGCGGGCTGCCCACAGGTCTCCTCGATGCCGATGAAGGCCAACGAAAAACCGTCCATCTGCAGGATCTCGGGGTCATGGCTTTGGATCGCTGCCGTCACCCGCGAGCTGAACATGGCCTCCTGGTCCTGGACTTCCTTCTTGCCGCTCTTCTTGCGCTTGGTCATTTGGTGATCCTTGGTTGGGGGGAGGCCCGGATGATACCAAATCTGGCCCCGTAACAACTTCTGCCTTGACCTCGATGACCTGGTTGTTCAGTAGGGACCGCCATGGCAACGGCTGTGCGCGAACCTCATGCTGCACCGTATCCCGCTTGCCGAACCGCTCGGGCAGGATGCGCTCGAGGAGCCATGCCGTAGCCTTCCAGTCCCGCTGCCCATGGGCGTCGATGTTCTGGAGGCTGCGGGTGACGAACTCGGCCCTGGCCCGGTCATAGGCCGCCATCCAGTCTGCGTCCTCCTTGAGCTGGCGGGCCTGGGCCTTGGTCAGCCCGACCGATTGGCAGGCATCGGCATACTTGGCCCCAGCCGCCCAGGCCAAAGCAATCTGGGTCGCCTGCTCGGCCGACAGCCATTGGGGGCGGCCGCTAGACGCCATCGGGGATCTTGACCTTCTGCCAATACCATCCAAAATGCTCATCACCCAACTCGGCCTTTGCCATGGTGATATCGATATTGACAACGCCCTCGTTTTCCTGGTTCATGGCCTGGGCCGGCACGGAGGCAAAAAGATGCTTCTCGCCGCCCGGCAACTTCATGTTCTGGACCTTGACAAAAAACCCATGGAAATGGGGCACATCCAGGATGTGCCAGCCAGCCTTGCTAGGCCAGATTTGCCATGCGGGACTCTTTGTGTTTTTGGGCTTCTTGCTCAAGCTGTGACTCCGTGGCGCCCATGAACAGGCACCGACCTTCGTCTAGCGACCAGGCAATCCAGATACTGCCCTCGCGCCGGACAACGACAGGATGGCCGCAAGCGGCAGAAGCGCGAAGGGAAAGTCGCACCTCAACGCTGCTCATCGCCTCGATCACGCGCGGCCCTCTCCCGCCAACCCTTGTCCCAACCCTCGCGCCAGGCCTTGGCCTGCCATGTCCCGCTCTTGAACGGGCACTCCCAGCTAGGGACGTTCATCGACCAGCCCGCCAAATAGCCCTCTCGAGCTATCTCCAGGCGCCGGCCGTCATCCACATCACCGCCGTCATGGTCTCGGATCCGCCGACGCCGCTCCCTGGGCGTTTCCACACCCATGCTGCGGTCTACCTCCTCCGCCTCCAAGTCGCGCAACTGCCACTTGTGCGGGCTTGTCTTTCGGCCTCTGGATCTGTCTGAACCCATGGCGAAATTCTAGCACAGGCGTGGAGCCAATAGGAAGGCTTATGAGACTCTATAAGCCTTTATAGCCATGTAGCCTCACCCATGCTCTCATGGCCGTGTGGGGCATCGTAAGGCCGTATGAGACTCTATGTACGCTTTGTGGACGGGGGTGGGGGGGAGGATGTTAGAAAGAGACAATGTTCCACCGGAAGAGCGAGCGAAGCGAGCGGCGGGCGAGCGAAGCGAGCGCGATTTGGGCGGGCGTAGATTGCAGGACGGTATTGATAGGTCCGCCAGGCGTTGATTGCAGGGCGCCCCCCCGCCCCCGCCCCCCACGGCTAATCCGCCACGGCCTGCGGCGGAATAGCTGGTGCCGGCCTTGCCCGGCCGGGCGGGCTGGCCGGCGGGCTGGCCGGCGGGCGGGCTGGCCGGCCGGCCGGGCGAGCTGGGCCGGCGGCCTCGTGGGCTCGTGGGCCGGCCGGGCGGCCCGCCGGCCTCGTCGGCCGTCCTGGCATGCACGCGGCCCCGCGCGCCGGGCGGGCTGGGCCGGCGGCATCGTGGCCTCGTGGGCCGGCGGCCTCGTGGGCCGGCGGCCTCGTGGCCTCGTGGGCCGTCGGCCGGGTCGGCCGGCGGGCGGGCGGGCGGTGGCCGGTAGGACGGCGGCGCCCTGCAGGCTGCTGGCGCCGGGCGGCCGGCCTCCCTCCCTCCTCCCGCGGGCCCGCCTCCCTCCCTCCATCCCGCTTCGCCTATGCCCGCTGAGGCACGGTGCGAACCCTCCCTCCCGCCGATACGATAGCACGAACCGAGGCGCTAAAGGCTTGAGTGTGTCGTGCCGATCGTGTACACACTAGAGGCGACGTGGACCTGCCCACAAGCCGTGGGCGCGCGTCGCAAGTGGAGGCTTCGATGCGAACCGAGGGCCGGTGCGAGCACTGCGGATTCTGGAATGACGGATTCGACTGCGAGGGCGAGGTGTGCGCGGAGTGCGCCGCCGGCCGGTCGATCTGCCACGGGTGCGGGCGCGAGCCCGAGTCGCGCAAGCGGCCGGTGCTTGATTGGTTCGTCGTCGTCTTCGTGCTCGTGGTGCTCCTGGCACTGCTGGCGTAGAAAGGAAACCCATGCGCCTCTTGAACGTCAACGGCAAGCTGTCCATGCCTGTGCCCGGCGCGCGCTTGCGGCTCGCTGGCCTCTCGTTCGCGCCGGCCGATCGATCGGGAGTGAACGTCTGCCCGAAGAGCACGCCCGGGTGCCGCGCGGCGTGCGTACTCTGGTTCGGTGGTCGTACGGTCATGCAGGCGACGCGTGACGCGGCCGTGCGTCGCACGCTGGCCTTCCTGCAGGACCGCCAGGCCTTCCTACGTGACTTGCGCGCGGACCTGCGCGCGCTGGCCCGCGCTGCGCGCAAGCGTCGCGCGGTGCCCGTGGTCCGGCTGAACGTCGCCAGCGATATCGATTGGGCGCGAGTCGCGCCCGACGTGTTCCGCGATGCCGCCGCGCTCGGCATCAAGGTCTACGATTACTCCAAGGATGCCGCGCGCGTACTGCGGGAGCTCGCGCGCCGCGATGCCGGCCGGCGGTCCAGGCTATGCCGGGCGGCAGTGCCAGCGTGCAACCCTGATTCCGTGGTTTGGGCGCGTGGCCCGCTGGCGCCGTGGAATCTCACACTCAGTGTGTCAGAGGTCACGACGTTTCAGGAAGCCAAGGCAGTGCACGATGCTGGCGGCAACCTTGCGACGGTATTTGCAGTGCGGTACTACTCCGCCGGCGGGCGTGGCCGGTTCGGGGAAGTACCGGCTACCGTCGTCTACCGCGACGCGGTGACCGGCGAGGAGTTTCGCACGCGCACGGTGGACGGCGACAAGCACGATGCCAGGCTGCCGCGGTTCGACGGCCGAGGGGTCACGGTCGCCCTCCGCAATAAGGGCACGCTTGCGGCCAAGGCGGCCGCGGTGGAGTCCGGCTTCGCGAAGGCAGGCGCGCCCGGCTGGCGGGACCGCCCGGCGAAGCGGCGGCGCGGGACTGCGGTCGTGGTGCTGGCGCACGGCGCCGCCGGCGGTGCCCGATGAGCCTGCACGCGCTCGTGACGCTGCCTGCCGATCGGGTGGAGGCGGCGGTACAGGCGTGCCGCGCCTATGCGGTCGATCGCGTGTCGATGTACTCCGGCGATGGATACGTCGCGCTGGCGCTGTATTGGGCCGGAATGCCTGAGCACGGCAAGCGTCCCTCGTGGATCTTCGGCTATCCCGGGAGCAGCTTCGACGGCGGCCAGCCGACGGCCCTGCAGGCGGCGGAGTTCGTCGCCCGTGCAGTCGCGCACCTGCACGGCGGCACGTTCATGGTGGCGCTGGATCTCGCGTCGTGAGCTGGCGCGGTGCTCCTGGCACGCGCAAGGGCCGGCCGGCACGCCCGGCCGGCCCGCCCCCGGCCGCCCCCGCACCGGGCGGCCCGGGGCCCGGACCGGGGCCCGACGCGGCGCCCGGCGTCGCGCCCGGGCCCGGGCCGGCCCCCGCGGCACCGCGCACCGACGCGTGCCCGTTCTGCGATGACGGGCTAGCCGAGGAATGCCAGGCTCCGGCGGCGCCTTCCGTCAATCACCGCGAAGTGTGGTTCTTGTGTCCCTCGTGCGGCGAGCTATACCCTCGCACCACCGATGAATTGACGGACCGCTAGATCCCTGGCACATTCTGGCCGGCGCGCCGCGGGTGGCGGCGCCTCGGCCGGCACAACCCACCCACCCTGACTTGGAGTCCAGATGACCACCGAACCCTCGCCCGACACCGTCACCATCACCCTCACGCGCGACCAGGTGCAACCGCTGCTGGACGCTATCGAAGACGCGATCAACCTGCTGCACCTGTCGTTCAACGGCGAAGACGACGACGACGGCGTAGAAGTGCAGCGCATCGAACGCGTCCAGCGCAACCTGCTAGCCCTTAACTCTCTCGAATTCAAGCTCGAAAGCCTCCACAACCCCCGCAACGCCCGCTAGGGCAGAAAGCACGAACATGCCTCGCACCCCGAACCGCCACGAAAGGTACCTCTTCGCGCTGTCGCGCATGTTGCGCGCCTGCCTGATGCCGCGCCGGCGCCCGAGCCGGGCCTACGCGCGCATCTACCGCACCGTGATGCAGATGGCCGGCCGCGCGCCGCTGCCGCACCACCGCCCCACCCTCACCGACATGTTGGAGATGATCACCGCCGACGCGGCCAGCGCGCTCGGCCAGGAGCGTGGGAGGATCGTCGCCATGAGCACGGCCATGGCCCTCACGCGCGAGGAGGCCGACCGCGTCGCGCGCAAGGTGGACTACCCGACCGATCAGATGGAGCTGGTCGAAAGCATTCTTGGCGGGCGCAACCCGCTTGACCGCGTGCTCGACGAGGATTCCGCGGGCGTCCCGGGCCTCGCGGCCGCGGCCTGCATCCCGCTAGAAAGCCTCGCACAGCGCCACAAGAACTACAGCTCGTGGGACTACGATGTCCGCCACGCCGAGACCGAGGCTATCTGGGAAGGCTTCTGGGAGTCCTTCGGGGAGATGCTCGACCTGCGCCGCGACGGCGACATGGACGGCGTCCGCGACAGCGTCGTCATGGACCAGGCCTACGCGCGCAGCGATGCGGCGAACCCCTCCGGCGAGCCTGTCTGGTGGCGTGTCACCGCTCAGGGCACCACCGCTGGGCGCACGATCGAGCTCGTCTACGACGCCCTCGCGCCCTACCCGCTCGACGCCGCGAGCGAGGCGGCGCGCTCGTGGACCGACGCCGGCATGACGCTGGGCGACGTGCTGGTGCGCCGCCGTGACTAACGGGCGCGCCCCCAGGGCCAGCCGGCTGGTCGTGCGGGCTTCGCCCGACGAGCTGGCCGGCTGGCACCGCGTCGCGTCCGCGATGGGCTGCACCGCGAGCGAGGTGGTGCGGGCCGTGTTCGCCAGGGCCCTGGCCGACATGCGTGCCAGGGAGTCGAGCTCGAGTCCGCCCACCCCACCGCACCGCGATTCGAGGGGACAGTCCGCACCCTCACCCGGGGCCTAATACTGGCCCCTCGTGGCCTCGTCGCGGGATTCTTCGAGGCCGTTCCACAGGTTGCAGCCGGCCAGTCGCAGGAAGATCGCCGGGGTGCCCGTCCAGCAACCTTCGCCCTGTACGCTGCTGAATATGCTGTTTACGCGGTAGTCGCGCATATCCGGGTTGTCTCCATGACCCCCCCTCCCCCCGCGCATCAGCGCAGGGCGAGGAAGGGCGACCCTGCGGGCTTGACCGCCCCGCAGCTCGCGCCCCCAGCGTGCAGTGTCTGGCCTGCAGCCCCAGCCCTTGCGGGCTGCCGGTTCGTTTAGCGGCTGAACTGGGAAGCAAAAGCGCCGGCCCGGGTTGCCCCGGACGCCAAGACCATACCATGCCCAGGGACATCATGCTGAAAATCCGCAAGGTCCACAAAAGTACTATCAAGAATCCTGATAGGCCCATCAGGATTTCTGATGTTGACTTTCCCTGCAACCGACCGATACTCCGTGCGTCAGACACCCATGAGCCGCAAGCGCGGCAGAACGGACACCATGACCAAGGACCCTTCCAGCACCCCGACGTGTGCGCCCTACGTCCTCGGCGGCGACATGCTCAAGAACGAGCGCGGCGAGCCCATCACGGGCGACTCGCGCTACGACGGCGACGGCGGCATCATGCCCAAGCACCGCGTCGTCGTCGCGCTGTACTGCGAGTTCAGCGTGATGCGTTCGAAGTACGGCAGCACGAGCACGCTGAACCAGCTGCCCGACGAGAAGTGGATGCACGACTTCCTGCTGCGCGTCGCGGCGTACGGCACGGAGGACCTGTCGTACTACACGGGCCTCATCATCGAGGAGGCCGGGAACATCATGCGCCGCGAGTGGGAGATCCACCTGGCGGGCCGCATGGTGGGCGACATCATCTGCAGCAGCCCCGGTTACACGAGCGCGCTGTGCGACTCGGTGATGGCCTACTTCGACACGCGCCGGAACGTGATCAGCGCCAGCTACAAGGCGTGGCGCGGGATGTACGACCGCTTCTCGGGCGCGAACTTCGACCAGGAGTTCCGCGCGATGCGCTCGCGGTACGCCAAGGCCAGCGCGGCGTGGTCCTCCGTGACGCCGCTCGCGCAGGAGGTGAGGTAACATGATCGTAGACAAGCTCGAGGCGTGGATCCGCGACGGAATGCCCACGACTCCGGAGCGCGTCGAGCGCGCAAGGGCGCTCATGCGGAAGCACGCTGACATGGCGCTTGGCAACTGGAGCGGCGAGCCGGAGGAGAACCGGCCGCTGGTCACACTGTCGAGCAGCTTCTGGTGCTCGCGCAAGATCCACTACGACCTGATCCGCGCGCCCAAGGAGCGGGTGGCCCCGCGCGCGCTGGACGCCTTTGGCATCGGACAGATGGTCGAAGCCATGCTGGTCAGCAAGTGCATCCTGGCCGGGCTTCCCGTAATGTATCCGACGCCGTACGGCGAGCAGTACCGCCACCACATGATGGTCGCGGGACAGCTGCTGCGCGGCAGCGTTGACATGGTGCTTGAGGACGACCAGGGACGGTTGATCCCCGTCGAAATCAAGAGCATGGCCGACTTCGGGTGGGATTCGGTCAAGCGTAGCGGCAAGATCGACGACACTTTCGGTCATGCCGGCCAGCTTGGCCGATACATTCACCTGATGGACGCCCCGTACGGCATCTACCTGGGCGTCAAGAAGAGCACCGGTCACACCCTCGAGATCCACGTCCAGAAGGACCAGGCGGTGTTTGAGGAGACCACCAGGAGCCTGCAGGAGGCCATGGCCGGACTCCCAGCGATGCCGGCGTGGGCCGCCACCAAGAAGATCGCAGGGTGCGAGCAGATTGACAGCGTTCGCTGTGGATACTGCCCGTATCGTGCGATGTGTTTCCCCGGTTTCGAACAACTCGTCGTCGGCGGCAAGGTCGTGTACCGTACCGCCCCTACCCAGGAGAGCTAGACCATGCGTATCGGAGGCAACTTTGGCGGCGGCAGTGGTGCCGGCGCCGATCCCCGTGAGGCGCCCGAGCCGGACATCTACGAGGCCGTGATCTGCCTCATCGAGCCGGTGGGCAAGCACAAGGAGCGCAACGACCCTGACCGCAGCAAGGAGAAGGTCTGCATCGGCTTCGAGCTCGAGTGGCGCAACTCGAAGGGCCAGCGCGAGATCCTCTTCCGCAAGCACACGCTGGGCCTCTGGAAGAGCCCGGACGGCACGAAGGCGACCGACTTCCGCGTGCTGCTCGACACCGTCTTCCCGGACAAGGTCGCGGGCATCCTCGCGGCCGGCGGCGAGATCGAGACGAACGACTGGGTCGGCCGCCAGGTGCGCGTGCAGGTCGAGACCGACGCGCGCGGCCGGGCCATCATCAAGGGCGTGATGCGGTCCAAGAAGGACGGCACGCCCGAGGCCATGCGCGCCGAGCGTGACTGCAGCCAGCCCTTCGGGCTGTGGAAGTGGCTCATCGAAAACCAGGAGCGGGCCTAGTGGGCCGCCGCAGGAGCCCGGGCGTGGACTTCATCATCACGATGACGGTCCTCGCCCTGGCCCTGCTCCTACTGACGAGGTGCTCCTAGCATGGGTGCCATGAGCAGGCGCAAGGGCAAGAGAGGCGAGCTCGAGGTCGCAGAGCTGCTTCGTGGCCTTGGCGTCGAGGCCCGCCGTGGACAGCAGTTCCACG
>JAYKJB010000136.1 GCA_035285325.1 Candidatus Sericytochromatia bacterium | reverse complement strand
GCACCACCACCGCCGATGAGACGGGCAGCTGGACCTATGTGCCCACCACCCCGCTGACG
Source organism: Candidatus Sericytochromatia bacterium (assembly GCA_035285325.1). Lineage (NCBI taxonomy): Bacteria > Bacillati > Candidatus Sericytochromatia > Candidatus Sericytochromatia bacterium. Next base: position 14,569 of record JAYKJB010000136.1, on the reverse strand, counting down.
GCCTCCAACCACGGCTTCACCGCGCGGGTGGTCGATGGGGCCGGCAACATCAGCGCCGAGTCCAAGGTGTTCACCGTCTCGGTGGACCTGACGGCACCGCCCGCAGGTGAACTGACGGGATTGACCGCGGACACCGACACGGGGTCGTCCGAGACGGACGGGATCACCTCCAAGCTGCAACCGAAGCTCTATGGCACCGTCGAGTCCTATGCCACGGTTGAACTGCTGGAAAATGGCGTGAAGATTGGTGAGACGATCGCCGACAAGGCCGGTGCCTGGACCATCAGTCCGAACCTGGGGGCGGGCCAACACAACCTGGAAATTCGCGCCATCGATGCGGCGGGCAATGTGGGGCCGAAGAACCCGATCAAGACCATCTTCATCGACGCGACCGCGCCGCTGGCACCGGTCATCTCCGGGTTGGGCAAGGACAAGGATGGCAATGCCACCGATACAGGCACGTCGGCGAACGATGGCATCACCACGGCGGCCAAGCCGGTCTTCCAAGGCATGACCGAACCGGGCGCGACGATCCGCTTGCTGGAGGGCGATCGCCTGATCGGCACGGCCACGGCCGACCGCTTCGGCGCCTGGTCAGTCACCCCCACAGAAGACCTGGCCGCCGGTGCCCACCGCTTGGTGGCCGAAGCTTACGACGTGGCGGGTAACAAGAGCGTCCTCTCCTCGGCGTTCGACATGCGCGTGGACCCTTCCAGCCCCGCCATCCCGGTCGTCACCGGGTTCAGTGCGGCCACCGACACCGGGGCTTCGCCCACGGACGGCACGACGCGTCTTTCCCGCCCCGTGATCCTGGGCAAGGCGAATCCGACCAACCTGGTGGACGTGTTCGTGGCAGGGAAGCTGGTCGGCCAGACCGCGGCCGATGCTGACGGCAACTGGAGTCTCACGCCCACCACCCCGCTGGCCGAAGGGGCGAACCTGGTGACGGCCAAGGCCACCTCCCGCGGCTCCGGTGAAACCAGCGTCGCCTCCGCGGCCTTCAATGCCACGCTCGACACGCTGACGCCGGCGAAGCCCGTCTTCAAGGGCCTGACCCCGGAAACCACCACCAGCAAGACCGTGGTCGACCTGACCTCCAACCGCCAGCCTACGTTGTTCGGGGAGGCGGAAGCCGGCTCGACAGTCGAGGTCTACGACGGGACCGTCCTGCTGGGCAAGCTCACGGCCGCGCCGGACAACACCTGGAGCCTGCCGTTGCTGCAACCGCTCACAGCCGGCACCCACACCATCTCCGTGCTGGTGCGGGACCTGGCGGGCAATGTCAGCCCGAACTCCGATGTGCGCACCTTCACGGTCGACTTCACCGCCCCGGCCATCCCCACGGTGCAGGGCTTGACGGCGGCGACCGACCTCGGCGCCAGTGCCTTCGACGGCTTCACCAGCACGCCCACGCCGGCCCTGACCGGCACCGCCGAGGCGGGGGCCAGTGTCGAGGTGTACGCCGACAAGACCACCTTGCTGGGCACGGCCACGGCGAACGAGGCGGGCGTGTGGGTGCTGACCCTCAAGGACCCCCTGGCAGAGGGGGCGTTCGCCATCTCGGCGATCGCCGTGGACGCGGCCGGCAATGCCAGCCTGCGCTCGGCCGAACGCCAGATCACGGTCAACACCTCCACCACCAGCACACCGGTGGTGCTGGGCCTCTCGGTCTCCAGCGACACGGGGGCCGACCCCACCGACAAGTTGACCCAGAGTGCCCGTCCCACCATCGTCGGCACGGCCGAGAAGTCCTCGACCGTTTCCGTCTATGACGGCACGAAGTTGATTGGCCTGACGACCTCTGACGCCGAGACGGGGCTCTGGGCCCTCACGCCGGTGGATGTTCTGACGGATGGCGGACACACCCTGACGGCTCAGAGCGAGAACCTTGTCGGACGCGTCAGCAGCAAGTCCGACCCGGTGGTGATCACGATCGACCGGCAAGCGCCGACGCATCCGACCATTGTCGGTCTCGACGATGGGGCGGGTGGCGTGGCCGCCGTCAACCAGACGGCCTCCCTGACACCCACCGTGATGGGCACGGTCCCGGCCGATGGCGGGGGCATTACCAACTTGACGATTCTGGTCTACAGTGGCACCACCTTGCTCGGCACCACCCAGCCGGCGGCGGACGGCAAGTGGAGCTTGCCCGTCACCTTGGCCAACGCCGCTCACCCGCTAACCGCCGTGGCCGTCGACAAGGCCGGCAACGCGAGCAAGGCTTCCAGCGTCTGGTCGTTGCTGGTCGACGCCGTGGCCCCGGCCGCGCCGACCGTGACGGGCTTGGCACCGGGCTTCGACGATGGCCTGATTCTCACCGACAGCCTGACGACGTCGGCCAAGCCGACCCTGATCGGCCGGGCCGAACCCGGGGCGCAGGTGACGGTGTTCGATGGCGCCACCAACCTGGGCACCGTGTCGGCCGACGCGGCCGGCAACTGGACCCTGGCGCTCAGCGGGACGGCTCACACGTTGTCAGAAGGGGCGCATACCCTCACGGCCCAGGCCAGCGATGCGGTCGGCAACCAGAGTGCCGCCTCCCTCCCGGTTGACATCCGGGTGGACCTGACCACCCCAGGGGCGCCAGTGGTACTTGGCCTCGCGCCGAACAGCCGCACGGTCGAGGGGCAGGACATCACCCGCCTCGACCGGGTGACGGTGGTGGGAACGGCCGAGGCCGGCAGCGTGGTGGAGGTCTTCGCCGGGGCACAGTCGCTCGGGCGGGCCACTGCCGATTTCGAAGGCAAGTGGGCCCTGGCGACGCCGCTGGCCTCGGGTTCGCACAACCTGACGGCGCGGGCGCAGGACGCGGCCGGTTACACCAGCCCCGCCTCTGCTGTTGTCACGGTTCAGGTCGATGCCAATGCGCCTCTGGCCACCACCGTGACGGGCCTCAAGGCCTCCGATGACACGGGCCTGAGCGCCTCGGACGGGATCACCTCCAAACTTCGCCCGGTTCTGACGGGCAAGGCCGATGCCGGCACGACCGTCTCGATCTGGGATGGGGAGAGCCTGCTGGGCGAACTCGTGACGCCCGGCAGTGGCACCTGGGAATTCACCCCTGGCGCCGACCTCGCGCAGGGTGCTCACCACATCTGGGCCGAGGCCCGCGATGGGGCTGGAAACCGGGGCCCGGCTTCGGCCATTCGCCTGGTCACGATCGACACCCAGCTGCCCAGCGCCACGATCGTGCGCATGGACCCGACCACGGATGACGGCCTCAGCAACACCGATGGCGTGACCAGCGTGACGAGCCCTGCGTTCACGGGCACGGCAGACCCCTTCGCGCGGGTCAACGTGTATGTCGACGCCACATACGTGGGCCCCGTGACGGCAGACAGTCAGGGCATCTGGACCGTCAGCCTGGCCAACAAGAACGGCGGGGTGGGGCCGTTCACGTTGACGCCCGGGGAGCACTTCGTGTACGCCGAACCGGTCGATCAAGCCGGCAACATCGGCACCTTGGTGGGGCCCTTTGCCTTCAATATCGCGGCCAAGCCCTCCAATGTACCGACCGACCTGGCCCTGGCGGCTGGCAGCGATACCGGAGCCAGTGCCACCGATCGCGTGACGGCGCTGGCGCGGCCCACCATCACGGGCAAGGCCTCCGCCAACGCCAGCGTGCAGATTTTCGACGGAGACGTGCAGATCGGCCTGGCGCAGGCCGACGCAGCTGGCGTCTGGACGCTGACGGTGGGAACGGAAATGACGGAGGGGGTTCACAGCATCGGGGCCCGGGAGGTCAACGCCACCGGGGCGCTGGGGCCGATGTCTGCGACGCCTCTCAGCATCACCGTGGACCGCACCGCGCCGACCCGGCCTGCCATCACCAAGGTGACGGTCGACTCTGGCTCCGGTGCCGATGGCGGCGTGACGGGGGACAACACCCCGCAGTTCTCGGGAACCGGGGAGAGCGGCACGACGGTGGAACTGTTCGATGGCAGCAAGTTGCTCGGGCAGGCCGTGGTGTCGACCGGGCAGTGGACCATCACCTCCCCCGCCCTCGACAATGGCACCCACGCTTTGACCCTGGTGGCCACCGACCTGGCCGGAAACAAGAGCACCAGTGCGGCACCGCGCGTCCTGGTGGTGGAGACGACCGTGCCGGAGGCTCCCACCATCTGGGGCCTCACACCGGAAACTGACACGGGCATCTCCTCCGACGACCGCATCACCAACCTCGTGTTGCCGGTGGTGCGCGGTCTGGCGGCCCCAGGCTTGCGCGTCGAGGTCCTGCGTCAGGAAGCAGGCGGCGGTTTCACCAGTCTGGGCACCACGGTGGCGGATGCCACCGGGGCCTGGACCGTGACCCCCGGCTTCGCGCTGACCACAGGCTTCCACCAGCTGGTCGCCCGCGGCGTGGCGGCGACCGGGGCCACCAGTGCGAATTCCACGCCGGTGACCATTGAGGTCCGCTCCGGCACACCGCTCGCGGCCACCATCGATGGCCTCAACGTCGCGACGGATTCGGGGCTGCCGGATGGCGTGACGAACGTGACGCGGCCCGTGCTCGAAGGCAAGAACGCACCGGCCGGCGCCCGGGTAGAGGTCAAGCTCGAGGGTGTGACGCTGGGAACCGCGATCGCCGATGCGACGGGCGCCTGGAGTTATCGTCCGGATGCGCCTTTGAAGGAAGGCAAAAACACCTTCACCGTCGTCACGCTCGATGAAGTCGGCAAGAACAGTCCGGCCTCGGCGCCCTTCACTGTCACGATCGACACCACGGCCCCGGCGATCGCCACGGGCCTGCGCCTGACCTCCGACTCGGATGCGGGGGCCAAGGACAATGACGGCATCACCTCGGACACCACCCCGACCATCGCGGGCGTGGCTGAGGCGGGTGCCTCGATCGTGGTCACGGTGGGCGATGTTCGCGTCACGGCCGTGGCCTTGCCGGATGGCTCGTGGACGGCCACCCTGCCCACCCTCAAGGATGGGCCCTATGCCGCCAGCGTGCAGGTGCTGGACCAGGCGGCCAACCTGAGCGATGCAGCCCCGATGTACACCTTCACGGTCGACACCAAGGCGCCGACCCAACCCGTCATTGCCGGCTTCACGCCCGCTACGGACACGGGCGCCAAGGACACCGACGCGGTCACCAGCGTGACGCGGCCGGTCCTGACGGGGCGGGCCGAAGCAGGCGCCACGGTCGAGATCTACGAAGGGGCCATTCTGCTGGGCGTCGCGGTGACGGATGAGACGGGCACCTGGGCACGCGAGATCGAGCTCGGCCTCGGGGCGCACGAGCTGACGGCCAAGGCCATCGATGTCGCGGGGAACGTGAGCCTGGCCTCTGCGACCAAGGAAGTCCAGATCGTGGAAGCGGCGCCGGTCCCTTATCGCATCGACGTGAGCGAAACCAGTTCGCTGTGGTTGCGCGATTTCGATGCAGGCGGGGAGGATACCCCGGCTTATGTCTATCCATCGGCGGGGGTGATCGGCCTCGCGGATGTGTTGACGGTGGCGGGGCCTGCCGCCTTGCCCGGCCAACAACTCGAGGCTGCCTTGTCGCGGACCCTCGGTCCACGGCCCGACGAGAAGCGTCTGGTGTCGACGGAATCGCCTCTGATGCTGCCGGCAGACCTTCCCTTCCCCCTCCCGCCCCTGGACTGGACGCGCGATGTGATCTGATTCCGCCCGCGCCACGTTCTGTCAAACACCCTCAGGACGCGGCTTGGGACGTTCATCACAGGCTGTTCACCGTCACAAAATTATTGAGCGCGATCACTCACAATGAGATCGGCTCCGGCTTTTGACGGTCGTGCATGTCCGTATCTCGTCTCCCCATCTTGATCAGCGCCCTCGCTGCGATCCTCGTGATCCCGGCGCAGCCGGCCATGGCGTTGACGCTGCTTGAGGCAGTGGAACGCTCGATCGCCCGATCACCCGAGATCGCGTCGCTGAAATCTCAGGTGGAACTCGCTCGGGCCCGCACGGAGATGGCATCTCGCCCGACTCAGCCGCAGGTGGGGCTCGACACGGGCCTGGGCGGGCAGTACAGCAATCTGTTCGGCCGTGGCCCGGCGACTCAGTTTCGACGCGATCTGGGCGCCCGTGCCTCCCAGCGATTGTGGGACGCGCAGCGGACCAACCACAGTGTCGTTTCGGCCGAAAAGCGGGCCCAGGCCGCTGGTCTGGACGTGGAGCTGGCCCGCGAGCGATTGGCCTTGCTCTCGGCGGAGGCGTACCTCAACGCGGTGCGGCGCAAGCAGATCCTCAAACTGACCCAGGAGAACATCACCTACCACCGCTGGCTGGTGGACGTGGCCCGCGAACGCGTGATGCGCAATCAACTGGCCAAGGCGCGCCTGACGGAACTGCAGGCGCGCCTGGCGCCGCTGATGGTCGAGAAGATCGAACAGGAAGCCGAGCTGGCTCGCGCCCTGATCACGCTGAAGGAACTGGCCGGTTCCAGCACCGATCTGCAGCCACCGCCCGAGATGGCGCCCGAAAGTCGACCTCGCCCGGAACCCGAAAAGCTGCTGCCGGAGGTGATGTTCAATCATCCCGCGATCCGACGCGCGACCCTGCTGCTCGAGGCGGCCGATCAGGCCTTCCTGGCGGCCAAGGCCGCTTACTGGCCGGTCCTGGATGCCACGGCCAGTTCGCGGGTGTTGCAGGACGCGGAAGGGTTGCGCGGGGTGCAATGGGACAACCAGGCGATGCTGCGCCTCAACTGGAGCTTGCTGGGGGAGGATGTGCCGGCCCAGGTGCGTGAGGCCGATGCAGCCCGGCAGTCAGCCGCTGCACAAAAAGATCTGGTGTCTCGCGAGATCGCGATCGACGTGCGGCGCTTCTCGACGACTCTGGCCGCCCTGCAAGATCAACAGCGTGTGTTGAAAGATTATCAAGCGGTTGCGAAGTTCTCCATGAACGCGGGTATCGATTATGTAAAACGCACGGCCCGCTTCGCCACCGACATGGTCGCGCTGGCGGAACTGATCAACGTGCGATATCACGCGGAGTCGAACTTCCTGGCCAACCGCGTGGATGTTCAGCTGACGGAGCTGCGCCTGTTGCAGGCGAGCGGCAAACTGTTGCCCAGCCTTGACCGGGCCTATCGCAAATGAGACCCCCTCGTCCCCATCCCCCGCGCAATTACCGTGAGATCGCCCTCTGCCTGGGCTGGCTGGCGGCCCGCTCCGGGCGACCGCTGTCGCCGGACCGCTTGCTGGCGTCCCTGACGGACGGCCGGGAGACGCGCAGCGGCTTCGATATGGAGGGCCTGACGGCCGCCTTGCGACGCACGGGCTTGGCCCTCGAGCCGCTCGGGTTGCCTCGGGGGGAGATTGGCGAGGCGCAGCTTCCGTGTTTCGTGTTTGCCGATGCGCGGGGAGAGAGCGTGATCGGACTGGCTGCCGACGCGGAGGGACGCCTGGAAGCGCGGGTATTTTCAGGCGATTCGCCCGACGGCGAGCCGGCTGACCCGGGGCTGGCCCGCGAAGCGGTGGATGGCCACCTCTATCGCATCTCGCCGCTGCCAGAGCCTCCCGCGGGCGATGATCTCGACACCCTGAAAAAGGCGCGGGGCCACTGGTTCTGGTCGGTGTTCGCCCGGGAGGGTGGGACTTACGCCTACGTGGTGGTGGCGGCCGTGGCGACCAACGTGATCGCCTTGGCGAGTTCACTCTATGTGATGACCGTGTACGACCGGGTCATCCCCAACAATTCGCTGACCACGCTCTGGACGCTGACGATCGGCTGTGCCCTGATCTACGCCTTCGATCTGGTGTTTCGTCTGCTGCGCGGCAGTTTGGTCGATATCGCGGCTCGCCGGTTGGATGTCCTGATCAGTCGCTCCATCTTCGACCACCTGCTGGATGTGCGCCTGGAATTCCGGCGCGGCTCGGCCGGCACCATGGCCAACATGCTGAAGGAGTTCAACACGGTCCACGACTTTTTCTCGTCGGCCACCTTGCTGGCGCTGGTCGATCTGCCGTTTGCGATTCTGTTCATGGCCATCATCTTGCTACTCGCCCCGCCCTGTTTCTGGGTGGTGGTGGCTGCCGTCCCCGTCGTCTTGCTGGCCGGGGCGGTCATTCAGTTTCGCCTGAGTCGACTGTCGCAGACCTCCTATGTCGATGGTCAGGAAAAATTCGGTTCCCTGGTCGAGACCGTCACGGCCCTCGAGGCCGTGCGAGCCCTCGGCGCCGAACGCACCATGCGGCGACGCTGGCGGGAGAAGGTCGGCTCGTCCGCGATGAGCGGTTGGGGGGTGCGCCTCCACCAGCAACTGGCGGTCAACATCGCCATGTCCGTCCAGCAACTGACGACGCTCGGGGTGGTGGTCGCCGGAGTACTGGCGATCGAGGGCGGCGCTCTCAGCCAGGGTGCCCTGATCGCGGCCGTCATGCTCAGCGGGCGGGCGATCGCCCCGATGGGCAGCCTGGCGCAGATCATGAGTCGTGCCAACCTGACGCGAGCCTCGATGAAGGCACTCGACAAGTTTTTCGACACCCCGGCCGAGCGCCCCCTCGGTCGGGCCTTCCTCGATCGCCCGGCGATCCGCGGGGCCTACGAACTGCGCGAACTCAGTTTCGCCTACCCCGGCAATCCGCCCGTGCCCGTGCTTCAGGCGCTGAACCTGACGATCCGTCCCGGCGAGCGCGTGGCCATTCTGGGGCGGGTCGGCAGCGGCAAGAGCACGCTGCTGAAGCTGCTGATCGGTCTGTTTGCGCCCAGCCAGGGCTCCTTGCGGCTCGACGGCGTGGACCTGCGGCAGATCGACCCGGCCCAGTTGCGGGCGCAGGTGGCTTACGTGCCGCAGGCTCCCGTTCTCTTCAGCGGAACGGTCAGGGAAAACATCGCGATCGCCCGGCCGGAGGCCAGTGATGCCGAGGTCCTCAAGGCGGCCGGCATTGCCGGGGCGGATGCCTTCATCCGGCGCCATCCACTGGGCTATGACATGCCGCTCGGCGAGCGAGGCGAGGGCCTGTCGACCGGGCAGCGGCAGGCCATCGCGATCGCGCAGGCCCTGATCAAGCAGGCGGAGGTCTGGTTGATGGACGAGCCGACCAGCGCCATGGATGACCGCACCGAACTGGAATTCTGTCAGGCCCTGGAGCCTCACTTGCTCGGGAAGACGCTGGTGCTGGTCACACACAAGCCCTCGATGCTGGAACTGGTCGATCGCCTTGTGATCATCGACGCGGGCCGGGTGGTCATGGACGGGCCGAAGGAACTGGTGTTGCAGGCCTTGCGTGCGGGCCAGGTCCGCACGCCCGAGCGGGCTTGAGGCGAGCATGATCGCGTCGCACTCGATATCGGCCCGCGGCCTGGAAGAAGCGGCGTTGCAACCTCCGTCCCTGGTGGCTCGTGGCATCGTGCTGTCGCTGGCGGCGCTGGGAGCGGTCGCGATCGGCTGGTCGGCGGTCTCGCTGATCGACATCCGGGCCAAGGGCGTGGGGCAGGTCGTGACGGCCAGTCAGAATCAGGTTGTGCAGAATCTGGAGGGTGGCATCGTTACCGAGATTCTGGCCCGGGACGGCGATCTCGTTCAGCGCGGCCAGGTGCTCGTTCGACTGAATCCGAAAGCAGCCAAGGCCGATCTCAGTGAACTGGAGGTCAATGCCGTCGGCTTGCTGGCCGCCGGCATTCGCTTGGAGGCCGAGGCTCGCGGTGCCTCGCCCGTCTTTCCGCGGGCCCTGCGCGAGCGGGCCCCCGAGGTGGTCAGCAACGAGGAAAGCCTGCATCGCCAGCGCATAAAGTCGCTGTCCAACCAGCTGGAAGTGATTCAAGCCGAGTACAGCGAGAAAAAGGCCGCTCTGGCCGAGTTGCGCGCGCGGGTTCCCTCGATTCAGGAGACCCTGCGCATGATTGCCGTGCAGACCCGGGAAATGGAGTCCCTGGTCAGCGCCGGTTCGGCCAGTCCCGCGGAAATCATCGCCTTGCGCAAGGAGGCTGCGGCCCAACGGATTCAGCTGACCATCGCGCAGGAGTCGATTCCCGGGGCGATTGCGGCGGTGTCGGGCGCCGAACGACGCTTGCGCGAGAAGCGGGCCACCTTTCAAGCCGAGGCCTCGGAGCAACTCAGCCAGAATCGGGTCAAATTCCTGGCCCTGCAGGGCCAGATCGACCGGCGACGCGACCAGGCGGAGCGCACCACCGTGGTGTCCCCCGTCAAGGGCGTCATCAAGACCATGCATGTGTCGACCCAGGGGGAGGTGGTCGCCCCGGGACGCACCATTGCCGAGATCGTGCCGGCTGGGGACAACCTGCTGGTGGAGGCTCGCATCGCGCCGACCGACATCGGCTTCGTGGCGCCGGGGCAGCCGGCCGAGGTCCGGCTGACGGCGTTCGACCACACGATTTATGGCAGTTTGAAGGGGCGGGTCAACCAGATCAGCCCCGATACCGTGCGGGATGAGCAGGACCCGAAACAGATCTATTACCGGGTAACGATAAACACCGAAAAGAGCAGTTTGACGGGCCCTTCGGGGAATTTGCCCATCATCCCGGGTATGATAGCAGAGGTCGATATTCAGACAGGCCGACGGACCGTCCTGGAGTATTTCCTCAAACCTTTGACCCGGGCCAGGGTCACGGCGCTTCGCGAGCGTTGAAGGCAAGGACCGCAAGATGGCACCCCGCAAAAGAAGACGTAAACGCGATACTGCTCAGATCCCGGAAGGGCGTCTGCTGCTCGGTCCTGACGAACATTCGTTGCAGGACGAGTTCGACGCTTTGCAGCGCTTCCTGGGCGATCGCCCCGGCACGGCCCCGATCCTGCTGCGGCGCCTGGGGGAATTGGGCTGCGAGGCGCATATCGACCTGCGTCGCTTGCGTCGCGATCGCGCCGTGCGGTTGCGTCACTTGCCCTCCGTCTCGCGCCGGCGTCAGGCCGCAGCGCGCGTGGCCACCATGTTCGCGCTCGCGATTGGCGGCGCCCTGCTCAGCAGTGCGCCGGCCAGCGCCCAGACGGACTCGCAGGCCGTGGTGCGTGGCGCCCAGGAGAGCGCGTCGCTGATCTTGCGGGTCATGGATGTGGGCAGCGGCAAGCCGCTGTCGGGCGTCCGGGTCAAGACCGTTTCGGACGAAGTGGTCGGCGTGACGGATGCCAGGGGCCAGGTGCAGCTGGCTCAGGAGTTGGCGCGTGAAGGCGTGCTGAGCCTCGAGCGCGAGGGTTATCCCTTGCAGTTGCTGGAAGGCTCCAAGCTATCCGGCCGCAGCATGGTGGGTATGCGGAAGTTTGCCGATGCGGGAGCCCGCGCCAACGGCTTCAAGCTGGGAGGCGCCAGCCCACGTCAGGCGAGTCGTTCCAGCGCGGATGCCGAGGATCCGGCCGAGCGGTTGTTCAGTCTCGCGCTGGAACATGCCAGGCCGCGGGCACCCTACTCTGAGGCTCAGACTGCACCGAAAGGTGCGGAGGGTACAGTGGTGGCGGCAAAGCCGTCCCCCGCGCCGCAACCCGAGGTGGTCGCGGCGCCGAAACCTACCCCCGCTGGGGTGGCGGCGGCTCCCAAGCCGACGCCGAAGCCAGTGGCCGCGGTTCGGCCTGCGCCTTCGCCCACGCCGGACCTGTTCGAGCCCCCGCTGATCGTGCGGGAACTGCCCTCGCCCTCGCCCTCCACCAACCCGGAGGCGCTGACCCTGGCGGCTCTGCCTCGGCCAGCGGGCCAGGCGGTAATCGCGCCGCCCGCCCGTCCGGGGCTTGACCCGTTGACCCCGCCTGCCGCCCCGAAAACGTCCCGGGTGGCCAAGGCGCGTGCGCTGGACAAGGTTCCTGCCGTGACGGCGCAGGTCCCCGTGCCGGCTGTCGAGACGCCCACTTTGCGCGCCCAGAAGCGCGTGGCCAAGGTCGCGACGGCCGACGTCAAGTCGGAACGCGCCGAGGAAGTGGTGCTGGCCAAGGCCCTGCTCGACGAGGCGCGGTCCTTGTTCGACACCGCCCCCAGTTCGCGTGCGCAGAAACAGGTCGCCAAGGTGGCCTCCTCCGACACCAAGGCGCCGCGTGCGCTGCGGGTGGTGATGCGTGACGATCTGGCCGCCTTGGCGACGGCGCCGGAACTGAATCCAGCTCCGTCCTCCGGGAAGCCTGATGGGACCTCGCCGACTGAAACGCCAGCCGGGACGGCGGGCACGCCCGACGGACAATCCCAGCCTCCTGCCGGGGAGACGCCGGACGCCCTGGCCTTGCTCGGCCAGCCCAATGATACGCCGGTCGCTGCGCCTGTGGCGGCCCCGGTGGCCATTTCCCAGCCGGGCCCCGCGGAGCCGCCGCTCAAGGGCTTGCCCGTCTCGGACGAGCCCAAGTTGCCGGCGGCCCCGCCGCGCTTGACCGCGCTGGCGACCAGGGAAACGCCCGAAGCCGATCCCAACGCACCGCAGAAGCCTCAGCTTCCCACCATCGTCAAGGCGCCCGTTCGCACCGCGTTGCGCGAGACCCAGCCTGATGGGGCCGCTTCGCTCGGCCACCCGGGCTTGCGCCTGGCCCCGCGCACCGCGCCCGTGGTCGGGGCGGCCCAACCCTTCTTGCCTTTCCCGCTACCGCGGGCCTTTCAGGGGCCGCAGGTGGCCGTTGCTCCTCCAGCATCGCCCCAGCTCCCGCAGGGCCCCCTCGGGGAGGGACCCACGGCGGCGGTGGCTCCCCCATCGATCAGCGTCAAGCTCCCAGGGGCGCCGCGTCTGATTCCGCACAAGCCCACCGCTGTCCAGGTCGCTGCCTTGGACGATGGCGCTGACGGCGGCCCTGATGGGCACCTGCCGGAAGGTCACCCGCCCGATGGCATGCCGATGGATGATCTGGGCGCCGAACCCGAAGTGTCGCCGCCTGTCCGGCTCCGCCGCGCGCCGGCGCCAGCCGAGCCGCCCGGCTTCCCAGCCCGGCCGGCGACCCATGGGGGTGCTGGCAAGGGGCACGCAGGTCCGGCCGGTCACGCCCCGAAGGGCCACCAGGCGCCCCATTCCGGTCATGCGCCAGCCTCCCGTCAGGCGCCGCGGTCGGGGGCTCATGCGCCGCACAGCGGCGGCGCCTGGCACGGTCAAGCGCAGGGCCACGGGGCCTCTGCCACCGGTCGTTCACCCGCGGCGTCGGCTCACGGCGGCTCCGGGCACGCCGCCCATCGCCGGGGGGCGCCGCCTCCCTCCTATGCCGTCTCTCACCGTCGTGCCGTTCGATATGTGGTGGAACCTGGCGACACGCTCTCCGCGATCGCACTGCGCGAACTCGGGAGCGAGGCTCTCTGGACGACCATATACTATGCCAATCGTGACCAGCTGGTGGATCCACACTGGTTGAAGGTTGGAACGGTGCTCAAGATTCCACGGACCTCCGCGGCGATGGCGGCGGCGGGGGCGCGGGTCCACGTGGTGCAGCCTGGTGACACGCTCTGGGCGATCGCGCGGATGCATCTCGGGGATCCTTCCAAGTGGCCCAAGATCTTCGCCGTCAATCGTCATATCATTCGCAACCCCTGGCTGATCTATCCGGGACAGCGCATCATCCTGCCGCTGCGGGTGGCCTCGGGCATTTCGGATGAGTGGGGGCGGCTGTCCGCCTCGCACGAGCGTGGGGCCGCGCCGCGCACCTAGCTTTCCGGAAGGCAGATAGGCCATCGTGCCTGCAAGGGGGGCCCGACGAAAGCGTCGGGCCGTCACGTCCGGAAGGGCCTACCAGTTGGGCGGGATCGGGGTGAAAACATAACCCTCTTCCAGCGAACCGTAGCTGCGGCAGCGTGCAGGTCCCCAGCGGAATCCGAACAGGGCGATATAGGCGCAAAATAGGGCGTCGGTGGCATCCTCGTATGCCTTTAACGGCGCCCCCCGCAGGAGCGAGACATCCCTGTCGCACCACACCTGCTGGCCCTTCAGGGCGGGCTCGGCCGTCTGCAGGCCCAGCAAGAGCGACTGATAGCGCTTCCACTCGCTGAGGCGCTCCTCACGGGAACGGCGCGGCTTGTCCTTGTAGCGCAGGATGCGAGGCAAGTCGAAGACGCCCACCATTCCGGTGTGTGGATAAACCTCCAGTACCTGACGCCCCTCGTGGCCGGGGACAATGACCTCCCGATGGGCAAAGCCATGCGGCGCGAGGGCGGATACCAGGGCTTCGCCCCTCACCACGCCGTTTTCCGCCAGGAGGCGGCGATTGGCGGGGTAGGTGCCGGCCTGATAGCGGCGAAAGTCGGCGCTAATGGCCCGATCCCCCGGGCGCGTGCCGATTTCGTTGGGCACCTGCAGAGGCGCGTCGACCGCCACGATGGCTGGGCCGTCGGCCGCGTGCTGGAGAATGAACTCCAGAATCTGCGCATCGCTGCTCCGCGTGCCGATTTCCAGCAGGTGGGCGGCATTTGCATCGCCGCGCAAGGCTGCGACCCCGCTCGGACTGCGGGCTGCCCAACCAAGGTCAATGCCGATGAAGACGGCTGAACGCACGCGCCGAACCCCCACACTGGCGTTCCCGGCCGGGGGCGCGCACCGGTCCGCGCCGCAATCGAATTGAAGAACAGCGCGCCCGGCGCGACTCGAACGCGCGACCGTCCGCTTAGAAGGCGGATGCTCTATCCAGCTGAGCTACGGGCGCAAAATGGAGCGGGAGACGGGACTCGAACCCGCAACAACCTGCTTGGAAGGC
>JAYKJB010000135.1 GCA_035285325.1 Candidatus Sericytochromatia bacterium | reverse complement strand
GACGCGATCGCCGGTGTACACCAGCACGCTCTTCTCCTCCATGTACTGCTTCAGCGTCGCCTGCGACAGCTCGCGGCCAAAGCCCGACTGCTTGTAACCGCCGAACGGCACGCCCAGGAACGAGCTGAACGGGGTATTGATCGTCAGGCCGCCGGTCTTCAGCTTGCCGGCCACGCGCAGGGCGCGGGCGACGTCGCGGGTCCAGACCGTGCCGTACAGGCCGAAGTCGCTCTCGTTGGCGATCTTGATGGCCTCGGCCTCGTCCTTGAACTTGATGAAGGTGACGACCGGCCCGAAAATCTCCTCCTGGGCAACCCGCATCGCGTTGGTGACCTCACCCAGCACGGTGGGGGCGTAGAACTGGCCCGCCAGGCCTTCCGGTTTGCCGCCGCCGACCAGCAGCTTGGCGCCTTCCTGCTGCCCCAGCTTCACGTAGCTGTCGACCTTGGCCCAATGTTCCTGCGAGATCATCGTGCCCACCTGGGTGGTCGGGTCCATCGGGTCGCCCAGCTTGAGCTTCTGAGCCTTCTCGACGAACTGGGCCACGAAGGCGTCGTAAATCGATTCCTGAATCAACACGCGGCTGCGCGCGTTGCAGCACTGACCGGCGTTGTCGTAGATGCCGTAGAGCGAGCCGGCCACGGCCTCGTCGAGGTTGGCATCGGCGAAGACGATGCCGGGGCTCTTGCCGCCCAGCTCCAGCGTGACGCGCTTGATGCCCTTGGCAGCGGCCGACATGATCGCGCGGCCCGTCTCCGTGCCGCCCGTGAAGGCGATCTTGTCGATGCCCGGATGGCCGGCCAGGTAGGCACCGACCGTTTCACCGGGGCCGTTGACCACGTTGATCACGCCGGCGGGAAGGCCCACCTCACCGGCCAGTTCGGCCAGACGCAGAACCGTCAGCGGCGTCAGCTCGGACGGTTTCAACACCACCGTGTTGCCGGCCGCCAGCGCGGGCGCCAGCTTCCAGGCCGCCATGACCAGCGGGAAGTTCCAGGGCACGATCAACGCGCAGACGCCCAGCGCCTCCCACTGCGTGTAGGCCATGAAGTTGGGCGGGCAGGGCACCGTCTCGCCCTGCACCTTGCCGGCGAGACCGGCGTAGTAGTCGAAAACATCCGCGGCGTGCGACATCTCGCCCTTGGAGGCGCTGATCGGCTTGCCGGTGTTGCGCGTCTCCAGCTCGGCCAGCGCGTCGAGCTGGCTGCGGATCGCATCGGCCAGCTTGCCGAGCAGCTTGGCCCGCTTGGCGGCCGACACCTTGGCCCAGGCACCCTCGAAGGCGGCGCGGGCGGCCTGCACCGCAGCATCGACGTCGGCCTCGGCGGCCACCGCCACCTGCGCGATCGCCTCGTTGGTGGCGGGGTTGGTGATCGCCAGAGATTGACCGGACTGTCCCGGCGCCTGCGCGCCGTTGATCCACATGGGGTGGGGCGTCTGTTCGAGCGTCATGGTCACGAAGGATCCTGCCTTTCTGCCTCACGGCGTCATTGCCGCGGAATACCTGGTCATTGTGCGACACCTTGGCAGGCTTGTCCATGAGCCGCGTGGTCAGGTCCTTTGCGTCCCCCAAGCGCGCCCCCACGGGTGACGTAACGCACAGCGCCCGACCGGCCATCCACGCTAGAATCCACCCGCTCGATGACATGACCCGCGCCGCCCCGCGGCCCGACGTGATGAAACCCCGGGGGCCTTGCAGCCACCCGTTCCGGAGTTCCACCCCATGGACCTGACCCTGCCCCCCCCGATCGCCACCCTGCTGGAACAAGGCAAAGCGGTCTCCGCCGGCACGCCGCTGGCGGCCCTGACCGCGTGGTTGGGACGCTTGCCGATGCCAGGCACGGCCAGCGGGCGCCGCGAACGGGCGCGCTGGCTGGCCAAGCGCGGGGTCGAGGTCGCTCGCCCCGCCCGACCGCTGGAAGGCCCCGACACGCCGCCGGCGGTGGCCCTGCCGGCCGTGGCCAACGACTGGCCACCCAGCTGGCAGAGCCTGGTCCACGCGGTGGAGCCGATGGATCTGCCCGCGGTCGCCGAAACGACCCGCCGCCCCCGCCGCGCCCGAGCGGCCGGCGACGCCGTGGCCTCCGACACGCTGGATGGTCAGGCCTTCCTGAGCCTGTTCAGCGCCAACGCGAATCGCCTGGAAGACCTGGCCGCTTTCGTGGGGCCCGCGAGCAACCACCCGTCCCCGGCGGATCAGACCGGCCGTCGCCGCCGCTGACGCGCTGGGCCGCCCCGCGCGGGGTGGCTCAGTCGGGGGTCACGCGTTCAAAGATCGCCGCAATCCCCTGCCCCACGCCCACGCACATGGTGGCGAGCCCGTAGCGGCCCTCGCGGCGGTTCAGCTCGTGCAGCAGGGTGGTCACCAGGCGCGCCCCGGAGGCACCCAGCGGGTGGCCCAGGGCGATCGCCCCGCCGCTGACGTTGGTCTTCTCGGGGTCCAGCCCCAGTTCCCGCAGGCAGGCCAGCCCCTGCGCGGCGAAGGCCTCGTTCAGCTCCACCAGATCCAGCGCCTCCACCGCGAGGCCCGCCCGCGTGAGCGCCTTGCGGGTGGCGCTGACAGGCCCGATGCCCATGATGGCCGGGTCGACCCCGGTCACGGCCGAGGCCACCACGCGCGCCAGTGGCCGCAGCCCCAGCGCGCGGGCGCGCGCATCGCTCATCAGCACCACGGCGGAGGCCCCGTCGTTGACGCCCGAGGCATTGCCGGCCGTCACGCTGCCGTTGGCCTTGACGAAGGCCGGCTTGAGCGCGCCCAGCTTCTCCAGGGTGGTCTCGCGCGGGTGCTCGTCGGTGTCGAACAGCAGGGTCTGCCCCTTGCCCTGGGGAACCGGCACGGGCACGATCTCGTCGCGGAAGCGCCCGGTGGCGATCGCAGCGGCGGCGCGGCGCTGGCTTTCGAGCGCGAAGGCGTCCTGGTCTTCCCGCGCGATCCGCCACTGCGCGGCGACCCGCTCGGCCGTCTCGCCCATGCTGATCGGCTCGTGCAGCGCGGCCAGCGCCGGGTTGGTGAAGCGCCAGCCGATGGTGGTGTCGACCAGGCTCATGTTGCCGCGGGGAAAAGCACTGTCCGGCTTCAAGGCCACCAACGGCGCGCGCGTCATCGACTCGACGCCGCCGGCCAAGAAGACCTCGCCCTCGCCGGCGCGGATCGCATGCGCCGCCGTGATGATGGCCTGCAGGCCGCTGCCACAGAGCCGGTTGACCGTCTGACCGGGCACGCCGATCGGCAACCCCGCCAGCAAGGCAGCCATGCGCGCCACGTTGCGGTTGTCCTCACCGGCCTGGTTGCTGCAGCCGAAGACCACGTCCTCCACGCTGTCGGGCGCGATGCCGGCGCGCGCCACAGCCTCGCGGATCACCAGGGCGGCCAGGTCATCCGGACGGACGTCCTTCAAGGCCCCGCCGTAGCGGGCAATCGGGGTGCGAACGGCGGCAACGATCACGGCTTCGGGCATGGCGTCTTCCTCTCTCGGACGCCGTCATTGTAGCCCGCCCGGGCAGGAAGAACAGCCGCGCCGGCACAAAAAAAAGCCCCCGCAAGCGGGGGCCTGACCTGGAAAGCGGTTGGCGCTCAGGCGCTGCGCTCGACGCCGCCCTTGAGCCGACGCTTGGAGGCGTGGGCGTAGATCTGGGTGGTGGAGATGTCGGCGTGACCGAGCAACTCCTGCACCGAGCGGATGTCGACACCGCGTTCGATCAGGTGGATCGCGAAGGAGTGGCGCAAGGTGTGCGGCGTGATGTCGTGCGGCACGTGGCCCGTGCGAGCGGCTTCCTTGACGATCTTCCAGATGCACTGGCGCGACAGGCGCCGGCCGGCGTAGTTCAAAAACAGGGCGCGCTCCTGCGGGCGGCTCTTCTGCGAGGGGCGCACCTGCTTCAAGTACACCTCGATCGCCTGGATCGCGGTCTCGGACAGCGGAATGATGCGCTCCTTGCTCTCCTTGCCAACCATCCGCAGGTGGCCTTCGTGCAGGTTCACATCCGAGATATTGACCCGCGTCAGCTCCGACACGCGCAGCCCGCCGCTGTAGAGAAGTTCCAGAATGGCCCGCTCGCGGGGCGCCAGCGTCGACTGGTTGAGCAGTTGCTCGACTTCACCGCGCGACAGCACCTTGGGCAGGTAGCGACCCGTCTTGGGGCGTTCGAGCGAAACGGCCGGGTTGTCGACAATCACGCTGGTCTGCAGCAGGTAATGGTAAAAGGTCTTCAGCGCCGCCAGCTTGCGCGCCGCGCTGGAAGCCGACAGCCCTTTCTCCTTCAACGTCTGAAGAAAGTCGGCGATGTGGCCCTGGTTCGTCTCCGACCACGACTTCAAGCCGAGCGCCTCGCAGTGCCCGAGGTACTGCGTGAGGTCGTTGTGATAGGCCGAGATGGTGTTCTCCGCCAGGCCACGGTCGACCAGAAGATGGTCCAGAAACTCGCGGATCTTGTGCTGCATCCTTGTCAATTTCACCTGCTCACGATCGCCTGGGACGACTGCCAGGGCTGGGCGGGGCGTAGGGAAAATCCTTTCCCGAGGTGTCTGGGCCATCGATTCTCACTCAGTCGTTTGCATCGCGGTTCGATGCGTGGCGGATATGCTCGTATCGTAACACCGGGGCCAATCGCCAGAAGTGCGCGCTAGCACACGATCTGAGACTTTTTTACGTTCCCCAGAAAGCGCATGAAGGCTCATTCAGGCCGCTCCCCGTGCCCCGGCGGTGTGACCCCGATCCCCAATTTCCAAAACGGGTTGTGATGCACGTCCCATCTGCCTTTGAGACATAACAAAGAAGAAGGCCCCCTCCGCCTGGGAGGGGGCCTTGCGGGCTTTCGAGGTTCAGCGACGCGCCGGCGCGGGCGTCACGGCCTTCAGGGCGTTCACCCGGCCGTGGCCGAACATCTCGTCGAAGCCGGGCTGGCCGAGGTCGTCGGCCGTCTTCTCGATGTGGGCCTTGACCTCCGCCTGCGTCATCTGGGGGAACTGGCTGCGCACCAGACCGGCCAGACCCGCCACGAAGGGAGCCGCCATCGAGGTGCCGCTCATGGTGCCGTAGGTCTTCTCCCGGCCCGCAGAATAGGTGGGCAGGGTTGAGAGGATGTTCACCCCGGGTGCGGCGACCGAGACGGTCTTGCCGAAGTTCGAGAAGCGCGCCTTCTGATCCTTGTCGTCGGAGGCCGCCACCTCGATCACGCCCGGATGGGTCGAGGGCAGGTGCGGCGCGCTGACCGGCTCGTTCAGCGCGTTGTTGTTGCCCGCGGAGGCCACCAGCACCACGTCCTTCTTGAGGGCGTATTCCAGGGCCTCTTCCAGCACCTGCGAGCGCTTGTAGAGGCCCAGGCTCATCGAGATGACCTTGGCGCCCTTGTCGGCCGCGTAGACGACCCCTTCGGCGATCGTCGCGTCGGAGCCACGGCCCTTGGCATCCAGCACCTTCACGGACATCAGGCCCACCCCGGGCGCCACACCGGCGACGCCCTCGGCGTTGTTGGCAATGGCGGCGGCGATGCCGGCGCAGTGCGTGCCGTGGCCGTGGTCATCCTTGGGGTTGTTGTCCTTGTCGAGTACGTTGTAGCTCTCGGGCACGATCTTGGCCTTGAGGTCCGGATGCCCCATGTCGATGCCGGAGTCCACGATTGCCACGACGGTGCCGGGGTTGCCCATCTGGGTGTCCCAGGCCAGGTCGGTCTGGGTGATCTTCAAGGAGTACTGCGAGGCCAGCTTGGGATCGTCGACTTCTTTTTCAATCATGGCCAGCTGAACAGGGTGCGCGTAGGCCACCGCGTCATCGGCGCGCAGGCTCGCCAGCAAGGCAGAGACGTCCGCGCCAGGCGCGGCGTCGACCACGAGGGCCCGCAGCGGTTGGATCCGCGAAGTCACGCGCGGGGCGCCCCGGCCCTGACGCAGGAGAGTCTGCGGGACGCGGGTGCCTTTCAGCTTGACGACCACTTGCTGCTTGGACGCACCCTGGGCCGTGAAGGCCGCCGCCGGGAAGCGGGTGCTGGCCGACTGCTGGCTGATCGGGGCGCGGTCGAGTTGCTGGAGTCCACAGCCGGTGGAGAGCAGGGCGGCGAGCAGGATGACGTGATGGCGAGTGGTGGCCACGGGGATCCTCCGGTCAGTTCAACAGGGTGCCCATTCACGCTAACATCTTAAACGAACCTTTTCAAGTAATTTATCAAACCTTAACCTTGCTGAAGGTTCGGGCTCCCGATAAGAGCAGGGTTCACTACTTCTTGGGAGACGCGTGATGAAGCTGCTGGGCCGTTGGTTGGGATGCCATCACGCCGTTCACCTCGGATGCGCGGCTGCCTGGCTGCTGACCGGCTGCGGACAGCACGATGCCAGCCCCACCAGCCCGCCGCGCCAGAGCCAGCTGCCCATCGTGCCCACGGCGCCCGGGATGCCCGGCGCCCCGGGCGCGATGCCGGGCCTGCCTGCCCCGACCACCGGGATGCCGGGGATGTCCGGTCCAATGCCCTCACAGGCCCTGTCGCAGCTGGCCCAGGCATGGAATTCCGTCTCGACGCTCAGTGCCCGCTATGACCTGCGGGAAACCAAAGGAAGCGAGGTCGAGACCGCCAAGGTCACCTTCCATTTCAAGAAGCCCGGCCGCTACCGCTACGAGGTGGCGCAGCACAGCACCAGCATCAAGAACGGCAGCAATTCGGTTTTCGACACCAAGACGCGACAGATCACCTCCCGCCTGGGCGGCGTGGCCAGTCTGCTGCCCATCAAGGGCGGGCTCGACGACACCCGCTCGCGCTCGCTGCGGGGCTGGACGCTCGACCAGACCGATTACGCGACGCAGATCGAAATGTTCCTGCAGCCCGGCGCCGCCGTGTCGGCAGCCGGTTCTCCCAGCACGGGTTTCATGCTGGAATTGCAGCGCCCCGCGCGCTATGCCGGCACGGTGGAGGCGATGCGCCTGACGCTCGACCCTCAGCGCGGTCTGCCCACCATGATCGAGATGGTGGCGGGCGGACAACTGGTCTACCGCAAGAAGGTCAGCGACATCCAGATCAATCCCACCCTGAGCGCCGACAAGTTCTCGATGTGAGGCCCCGTGTGCCGGGCGCTCACAGGCTATAATGGGCGCGATGGCTGTCGAATTCCAGCGCCAAACGGGGCCCAACGGGGTCACCTTCCTGGTCTGTCCCGCCTTGCCGGTGCGGCACGGTTTTTCCCTGCGGACGGGCGGCGTCAGCCGTGGCGAGTTTGCGAGTCTGAACCTGGGCCGAAGTTCCGGGGATGACCTGACCGACGTGGCGGCCAACCGCGACCGCTGGCAAGCCGCCCTGGGCTTGACTCAACCGGTGTTCAGCTTGCATCAGGTCCACGGCGCCGTTCTCCACCACGTCGACGCCGACACGGCGGCCCAGCCCGGCGAGTGGCAGGGAGATGCGCTGTTCACCCGGCAGACAGGGCGAGCCATCGGGGTGTTCACCGCCGACTGCGCGCCGCTGCTGCTGGCCTCGTCGGATGGCACGGCCGTGGCGGCCGTCCACGCGGGCTGGCGGGGCACGGTGGCCGGTGCGGCGGGCGCGACGGTCGCCGCCTTCGAGGCGGCGGGCATTTCTCCCGACCAGTTGACGGTGGCCGTCGGCCCGACAATCGGGCCGTGCTGTTTCGAGGTGGGCACTGAGGTGGTGGAAACCTTTGCCGCCACGCCCTGGTACGATCCGGCCATCGTGCGGCCAGGCACCCGGGGAAATCCGCACCTGGACCTGTTCACAGCGTTGGAAGGGCAACTGCGCTGGGCCGGCGTCCCGGCGGACGCGATCCATCTCAGCCGCCTTTGCACCGCCTGCGATGCCGACGCCTTCTATTCCTGGCGTCGCGAT
Source organism: Candidatus Sericytochromatia bacterium (assembly GCA_035285325.1). NCBI lineage: Bacteria > Bacillati > Candidatus Sericytochromatia > Candidatus Sericytochromatia bacterium. Next base: position 38,439 of record JAYKJB010000135.1, on the reverse strand, counting down.
GGCGGGCGTTCGGGACGCCACCTCGCCACCATCGTCTGCGGCGCGAGGGGGTCCGCATGACCTGGAACCTGGCCGGCTTTCGACACCTGCCCCCTTCGTCCCCGCCCGGCCTGGCGGCCCCGTTGCCGCTGGGGCACGCGCTGGCGCTCTGGGGCACCTCGCTGCTCGGCATGTGGCTGGTGTCCCTCGCGTTTCTGGCCTTTCCGGGCGTGCCTCACCACCTGCCCCTCTTCGTCGGCACGGTGGCCCTGCTGGCCGTCTTGCTGCCTTCTCTGGCGATGTGTTTCTGGCCCTGGTTGCCCCAGCGCGTGGAACTGCCCACCTACCGCCGGCCGGCCCTGTCGATCGTGGGGGTTGCGGTGCTGGTGTCCTTTCCCCTGTACAGCCTGAGTGCCATGATCTTCACCACCCTGGGAGACGGCTCTCAGGTCACCCAAGCCTCGGCCTCGTTTGCCGGTGGCGCCCAGACCGCCTGGTGGTCGCTGCTGGGCCTCTGGCTGGCATATGCCCTGTTGCCGGCCGTCAGCGAGGAACTGCTGTACCGCGGGCTGCTGCAATCGTCCTTGCTGCATCGCTGGGGACCCAGCTGGGGCATCACCCTCACGGCGGCGCTGTTTGCGTGTTCGCACATGGAGGCGGCCGGCATCCTGCCCCGCATGCTGATGGGCCTGTGGTTCGGCTACCTGGCCTGGCGCACCGGGTCACTGTGGGCCAGCACCTGGGCCCATGCCTGGAACAACACCTGGGGCGTGCTGTGGCTGTCCACCCAGGGCAGCCTGACCCTGTCCCCGTGGCTGATCACCTGCGTGAGCCTGGCTTGTCTGGCCGGGGCGGCCTGGCTGCTGCATCGCCTGAACACCTTCTCGGCGCCAGTGGAGGGGCCAGCCGTCGCGGGGCCGAGTGGGCCCCGCCGGCTGGTCTCGCTGCCGTCCTCGCAAGGCCGACCGACCACGCGCCCCCGCTACCTGGAAGCCGACGACCTGGACGACGCCGAGTAACCGGGCCGAGTCTCAGGAAGCAGCCGGTAGGTTGGTGCCGCGGTCCTTCCGCCAGCCCAACACGACCAGCATGACAATCCCCACCACGAGCATCGGCAGGCTCAGCAGCATGCCCGCGGTGATCTGGGAGAACAGGAAGGCCAGGTGCGCATCGGGCTCACGGAAGAATTCGCTGGTGATGCGGGCCATGGCGTAGAGCGTCACGAAGGACCAGAACAGGAAGCCCGGTGGCAGCGGGAGCCGGCGCATGGCCATCAAGATGGTGAAAATCAGCACGCCTTCCAGGCCGAACTCGTAAAGCTGCGAGGGATGACGCGGCAACCCGGTGGGGTCCATGGGAAACACCATGGCCCAGGGCACGTCGGTGGGACGGCCCCACAGCTCCCCGTTGATGAAGTTGCCCAGCCGCCCGAGCCCCAACCCGATCGGGATGGCCGGGATGACCGCATCGGCCAGGCGATAGAAGTGGATGCCGTGCTTCTTGCAGAACAGATAGCCCGCGATCCAGGTGCCGATCATCCCCCCGTGGAAGGACATGCCGCCGCGGAAGATATAGAGGATCTCCTCCGGATGCGTGAGGTAAAGCATCGGGTGGTAGAACAGCACGTAGCCGAGGCGTCCCCCCAGAATCACGCCGAGGAAGATATAGAAGGCGAAATCCGCAAGCAACTCCTGGTCGAGCTTCAAGCCCGTCTCCACGTTGCGTTTCTTCAGCAACAGGTAGCCCAGGAAAAACCCCATCAGGTAGGACATGCCGTACCAGCGGATGTGGATGGGGCCCAAGGCCACGATATCCGGGCCAATCTGAGGGTATGGAATCACCGCGAAATCCTCGCTCGGTTGAAGCGACAAAGCGGATTCATCATACCACCCGCCCTCGGGCCAGCGACCAGCGGAGCCGAGCGCCCGAACTTCCCCGTGACCAGACGGCCCTGTCACGCGGTCAGCGGGGCGGCCGCGCAAGCGTCAAAGCCAAGACCCGGGCGGCTCGTGCTAGCATGGGCCCATGTTCGATGGCCTTCTCCCCCTGAGCATCCTGTTTGCCCCATTCGTGCTCGCCGGCATGGCCGTGGCGGCCATGAACCTGTTTGCACGGGCCCCGGAGGAGCGCGGCGGGGGCACCCCGAGAGCGGACGCGGCGCCCACTGAACCGGCGGGCCCCGTGCGGGTGACGCTCACCCCGCAGCGCTACGTCGGGGGCCATCCCGATGCCGCCGGTCCGTTGCCGCAGCCCTGGATGGAGGTCCGCGAGGACGGTCTGACGCTCTGGGGCGGGGCACGTCGCCAGCGGGTCTGGAGCATTCCCTGGGCCAGCGTCGAGGAGATCAAAGCCCTGAGCGCGCACGAGATGCAGGCGGCCGCTGCCTCGATCCGCGGCCTGCAAGCGGGGGCGCTCGCCGCGGACGACGAGACGGGGGCCTACCTGCGGATCCGCCACATCGATGCGCGTGGGTGGTGGCAACACACCGTGCTGGAGCTCGACCCCAGCTGCGCCGCCGACCAGCAGAACGCCGTGCGCGAGGGCTGGGACGACTGGCGGCGCCGACAAGACGGGACCGATTCCGGCTCAGCTTCCTGACCGCGCGGCCCCCACCCGCGTCGCCGGCCGCCGAAGGGCGCCGGAGGCGCTCGGGCGTTGGCGCGTCGCCGGGTCGGCCCCAAGATGGGCCGGGGAGGTCCCCCCATGCACGCCCGCGCCGCCCTGCTCGCCCTGGGATTGCTCAGCTGGCCCCTGCCCGGGGCGGCCTCGAGTCTGCCCCCCTCGCTGCCCCCCGACCAGGCGGTGGTCGGCGCGGGCCTGGGGCTGGGGGTCCACCAGAGCAGCGGCGCCGGGCTCGCGCTCGAGTGGCGCGGGCGCGACCCGTGGCAGCTGGGCCTGGCCTGCGCGCTGGACGCGGACCTCACGCGCAGCTGGAACCTGCGAGCGCGCTGGCACCTGGTCGAGCCCACCCCGCAGGCCCCCGGCTTCGCGGCGGCCGTGGGGCTCTGGGGGCGTCAGGGGGGCGATCGCCCCGGCCCCCTGCTTAGGCCTTTTCTGGGTTTCTCGCTCGAACAGCGGCTCTGGGACCGCCTCGCGCTGCGACTCAGCCTGGGCTACGCGGGTTCGCCCGCGCCGGATACCCCGCGCACGGCCCTGCTCAGCGAGGGCGCCCAGGCCGGGGTGGAACTGGGCTATCGGCTCGCGGAGGCGATCGAGCTGACACTGGGCTGGAATGGCCAGGGCGAGCTGGTGGGGCTGAAGTTCTTCCGGGCCGTGCCCGCTTCCACGCGCTCGTCTGATAAAATCGAGCCGTGAGTGTGATCAGGTCTCTGCAGATGCTGTCAGCGGCGGTGGGGTTGAACCTCCTCGTCGCCGGCACGGCGTGGGCAGCGGCCGAGGCCACGAGTCCGCGCGACGATCGCTGGCTGGGGCTGCCCCGGCGGCAGCCCGCCATCGCGGTCTCCCTGTCGCTTGCCTGCAACGGCCTGGGCCAGTACTACAACGGCGACAGCGAGAAGGGCACGGTCATGCTGGCCAGCTGGCTCGCGTTTCCGGTCGCTTACGCCCTGGATACCCTGATGGGCAGCGGCTACTTGCGCCTGTTTGCCGTGGGCACCAACCTCGGCATCAAGGTCTGGTCCGTTTCGGACGCCCTGCAAGGGGCGACCCTCCCCTCCCCACCCGCCCGCACTCCCTGAGACGAGGTCGTCGTGTCGTCCCCACATCGCCATCGCTCGCTTTTCGCCAGCTGCCTTCAGGTCCTGACGGCCGCCAGTCTGTGCCAGGCCAGCTGGCCGGTTCCGGTGCTGGCAGACCCGTTGCCCAGCACCACCTCGATCTGGGGCTACTCGGGCCTGGTCATCATGCCGACCGCCGCGGTCATGGGGTTCCGCGATTTTTCCCTGGGCAGCAGCGTCATGTCTCAGAAGCTGCGCGTGGATGGGCTGACCCCCTTTGCCACCGCCGGCATCTTCGAGGGGCTGGAAGCGGGCGTCCTGTACGGGGTTCCCCTGCAGGGCTTCACCGGGCTCTCCGCCCACGCGAAGTACCAGCTGGTGCGCCCCACGCGCGAGCGCCCGACCGCCGTGGCGGTGGGTCTCAGCCTGATCGGCGTCGGCGGCCCGGAGCGCTACGTGGAAGGCAACAACCTTTACCTGGTGCTCAGTCAGGACTTCAACCTGCAGATGAACGGCAAGACCTACACCTGGCTGACGGGACACTTCGGCTTCGCCGGCAACCTGTCCTTCGGGGCCCGCATGATGGCCGGAGCCGAGTTGCCGTTCGGCGAAACCCTCAGCCTGTTTGGCGACTACCTGGGCCCGCTGGGCGGTCGGAGTGGCTATTTCAATCTGGGCGCGGCGGTGCGGCCGCTGAAGGACTGGCAGGTGCGGGCCTACACCATGGGGTATCCCGACGCCGGCTGGAGCGATCGCGACTACGCGGTGGGCGTCAGCTATTCGGGGAATGTCCTGGGAAACGCTCCGGGGGTCGGTGAGCGGCCCCCCAAAAAGGCCAGCCCACGCCCGACCCCCACGCCTCAGCCCACCCCGGAACCCACGCCCGAGCCCACGCCCGAGGCGACACCGGAACCGACGCCCTCGCCCACGCCGAGCCCCACCGTCCGCCCGACGCCCACGCCGACGCCGACGCCGACGCCGACGCCGAGCCCCACGCCGGCGCCCACCGCCTCGCCGACCCCGACGCCCGTTCCGTCCCCCACGCCGACCCCGGAGGACCCGGCGGCCAGCCCCCGCCAGCTGCAGGCCACGCCCAAAGCCTCTCCGAAACCCCGCGCCGGCACGGGTTCGCCCGAGGGCTACGTCAATCCGGATGCGCCGGTGCCCCTGCGCGGCACCCTCGTGGACGACCGCAATCGCCCCCTGGCCGGCTGGGCCGTGGGGATCCCCGCGCTCGGGCGCTGGGCCAGCACCGATGCGGAGGGGCGCTACCGCATGGACCTGCCGATGGGCCCTCACGAGGTGGCCGTGCGCGATCCGGAGAGCAACGTGGTGCTGACCAAGGCCGTCCGCATCATCACCCCGCGCGGGCTGGAACTGCCCCTTTCGGTGGTGGTGCCGGTGGGAACCTGCAAGGGCACGGTGCACGACGGCGTGACCAAGCAGCCGATCGGTGACGCGACCGTCCGCCTGACGCGCGGGGCCACCCAGGTGAGCCAGCAGAGCCGCGACAACGGCAGCTTCGCCTTGGCGGACCTCACACCGGGAGAATGGCGCTACGTCGTGACCCGCCACCGCTATCGCCCCTATGAGAACGTCGTGACGGTGCAGGCCAAAAAGGACGTGACGCTCAGGGTCGATCTGATGCCCAAGCCGGGCAGCCTGACTGGCAAGGTGACCAATCCGCAGGGGAAAGGCATCGCGAGCGTGTCGGTGCTGCTCCCGACCATGCGGCTCGAGACGCTGACCGACGGCAGTGGCAACTACCAGTTCGCCGACGTGCCGGCCGGACAGCATCAGTTGCAATTCACTCAGGGAGCCAAGCGCCTGGCCACCACGGTGGTGCGGGTGACGGCGGACGAGGCCAGCACCGAAAACCTGACGGTCAAGCCGGTCGTGGAAACGCCGGCCAAGGGGGGCACCCTGGGCGGAAACGTGGTCGACGGCCAAACGCGGCGCCCCATCGCGGGGGCCAAGGTCGTGGTGGAAACCCGCGAGCTGACGGTCCTCACGATCACGGGGCCCGACGGCAGTTTCCGCGTCACGGATCTGCCGGCGGGGCGCTATCGCGTGTCGGTCTCGCGCCCGGGCTATCAGACCAACGGGGCCCAGGTCCAGGTGACCGCCCAGGCCGGCGGCCAGGTCACGATTCCACTGACGGCAGGGCGCTGAGGTGACGGGATGCCGCCCTTAGGCCCCTTCCCCACCGCGGCCTCCCCTGCGGCGGGGCCGCCCTCCGACCTGGTGCAGCTGGTGACGGGTGACCTGCCGTGGAGCGCCTCCCTGGCGCACCAGTTGGGGCATGACGCCCTGCGGGGCCTGTTCAGCATCTCCCTCGCGGCGATCGTTACCCTGCTGGGCTTCCATCTTTGCGATCGCCTGGTGGGACAGCTCTTCCAGTTGCTCTCCTCTCGCATGAACGCCGAACCCGGGGCCCGGCTGACGCAGCGCATGCTGACGGCCTCGGCCATTCTGCGCAGCATCGGCAAGGGCACCATCCTGTTCGTCGCGATGGTCTTCGTGCTGTCGCGCCTGGGCGTCGACGTCGCGCCGATCCTGGCCTCGGCCGGAATCGTCGGTCTGGCCGTGGGTTTCGGTGCCCAGAGCCTGGTCAAGGACGTCATCAGCGGCTTCTTCATCGTCATGGAAGACCAGTTCGGCGTCGGCGACGTGATCGACCTGAACGGCCACAACGGCCTGGTGGAGCGAATGAACCTGCGCATCGTGCAAATTCGCAACGGCCAGGGCTCCTTGATCACGATTCCGAATGGCCAGGTCACCACCGTGGTCAACCACTCCAAGGGATGGGCGCGGGCCGTGGTCGACGTGACGGTCCCGACCTGCGCCGAGCCGAGCCTGGTGCTGAGCGCGATGCGGGACACCGCCGAGGCGCTGGCGCGCGACCTGGGCCGGGAGATTCTCGAGCCGGCCGAACTGCTGGGCGTGGAGCAACTGAAAGAGAGCGAAGCGGTCCTGCGCATTCAGTTCAAGACCGCGCCCCTGGCCCAATGGAAGGTGGCCCGGGCCTACCGGGAGCGGCTCTGGCCGCGTTTGCGGGCGATCGGCGCCTTGAAGGCCAAGGGCAGCGAGGCCTCGGCGACCGCCGACAGCGTCAGGGGTGAAGGGCCCCTGGGGGCCGAGGGCGCGAAGGGCGACGCGACCGCGTTCACCGAGGGCCCGCAAGGCCATCCGGCGCCCTGCCCGCCCGTCCCCGCCGAGGGCCGACCGGAAGGGTCCGAATTCCCCAAGGCGCCCTGAACACGCCAGGTTCTGCGGTCTTATGTTAAGCTATTGCCGTGAACGAGCAATCCACTGAGATTCAATGGAGCACCAGTGAAGTGGCGCGGGACCTGGGGGTTTCGCCCTCGCTGGTCCGCACCTGGATCGCCTACCTCAACTGGGAGGTGCGACGCAGCGCCGAGGGCCATCGCATCTTCAACGAGGATGACATCGCGCAACTGCGCCGCCTGCGCGCCTGGCTCGACGCCGGCAACTCGCTCAAGGCCTTTCGCAAGGAACGCCAGGGGGAAGGCGACTACGATCCGCGCAGCGAGCTGCGCAACGGCCTGCGTCGGCTGCGCGAGATGCAGAGCCAGGAAGACGCCCTGATCCAGAAGCATCGGAGCGTGCTGCAGGATTACCTGGCCTCCCGCGAAGCCCTGCAAGCCCAGCTGGAGGCCTTGCGGGCCAGCCTCCCGGAGGAGGCGCCGGTGCCGGACGGGCCCGAGGCCGCTTCGTCGGCCGAGGCCGTGGTGCCAGAGGCTGGCCAGGCAAGCACGTCCTCCGCTCCTCCCATCACGCCAGCGCCCCCGCTGGGTGGGCCCGACCCCAGCGCGATCGTGCAGGGCGTGCTCAAGCAACTGCTCTCGGCCTTGCTGGCCCGACAGGGCCGGCTGCAGTATCTGGGACGTCGCGAAACGCAGGGTCGTCTCTGGCTCGACTACATGGGCCCCGGCGGCCGCATGCAGAGCGTCGAGGATCTGTGTCGCTCCGAGGCCGATCGCCAGCTGCTGGAAACGGTCCTGCAACGAATCGGCGGGGCCGCGCCGGCGCCGGCGGCCACGTCGGAAGCGCCCGAATCTCAATTTGAGGCTAAGATTCAAGCAAGTTTGGGCTAAGGGCAGGCCACAAGGGAGGTATGTCGCGCCTCCCTCGCCTCTTGACGCTGTGCCTGTGGCTCGCCTCCGGTTGTGCCACGCTGCAGGCTTGCGGCCGCTCGCCGGCGCCCGTCTTCGCGCGTCAGGCGCCGGCCCTGTCGGCCGCCAGCCGGTCGGACCAGAGTCGGGAGCTGGCCGAGGCCGCCTTGATGCGCAAGCTGGCAATCGTGGCCCAAGGCGCGCTCCACCAGGTGAGTTTCGCTTATGACGCCCTCAAGTTGAACACGGCCGCCGGCCGCAAATTCACGCCGGAACGCGAGGAAGTGGTGCGCCGCGGGCTCGCGCCGCTGCTGAAAGACCTGGCGGCCGCCAGCGAGGAGGTCGACCAGGCCCTCGACACAGGGGTCCAGACGCCCCGGATGCGGGGCCTCAAGCAGCGGTTCCGCAGCCTCGGCCCGACCGCCGAGCAGTTGCGCCGGGCACCGGACAGCGCCACCGCCCTGCTCTATTGCGTCGGGCTGTACCGCGTCAAACTCGCCTATCTGCTCGAAAGTGCCTTCCAGGACGGCTTCGTGCCGGACGGGCCCGCCACTGCACCGCTGGCGCCCGCCGATCGCCCCCACTGAACGCGCCGCGACGCGCCGGGCTCACCGGACCGTCGCGCTCAGATCGGGGTGGCCTCCAGGCCCCCCACCACCGCTTCGATGCTGGATTCCTGCTGGTCGAGGAAGAAATTGAGGTAGCGTCCCTCGCCGTAGTCGAACCAGAGCACCCAACCATTCTCGTAGGGACGTTTGCCACTCGCCACGAAGCGCCGGGGTGTGCCCGTCGGCATCAGATTGAAGGCGATGCCGACCGCGTCGATGGCGCCCTCATCCGAATTGGGCAGGGGGTCGTCGAACAGGAACAATTCCTTGATGACGCGGCGGTCCGCCCCCAGTTCGATCGCGGTGCGGCCCTTGAACTGCTTCTTGCTGCGCTCGCTCACCCAGACGTCCCGATAGATGCGTCCCTCTCCGCCTTCCTCGGTGCGGTAGCGGTCGATCGCCTTGCCGCTGATCGCTTCGAATTCCGTCACCGTCATGCCTACCTGGGACACGGCGGGTTGCTGGGCACAGGCCCAGACCAGGCACACGACCCCAGCGATGCGTCGCCACCCCATCCCCCACCTCCCACCTGCCGGTCCTCGCCAGCTTAGCCGCGGGCTGCCCGCCCGACCCGTCCGATTCGCCCGAAATAGGCTGGCCGGAGCGGCGTGGACACGCGCAGGATTGGCACCCGCCCCGTGGGGGCATGATGGCCTGGGCGGGTCGCTGCTGCACGTGGCAAGGGAGCCACGGGCCGGACCGCCCGGGGCCGCCCTTCGAACCTGAAGCGAGCCACGCCATGCGTCCCGACCCTCGTCACGACACCATCGACACGCACGTCACGCTGCACGACCGCTCGCAGTTCGAGGTGCAGTTCACCTATGGCGTGGCAGCGGAACACCTGGTGCGGGGCCAGGCCAACGAGCATTTTCGGGTGGAAGCGTTCTGCTTCTTCCCCTCCAACCTCGGCATCACGGAGCTCAACTATCCGCGTGAAGCCTTTTACCGCAACCTTCACGCCTACTTTCGCTTCAAGACCCCGGTCATGTCCGAGGAGGAACTGCTCGATCCGCTCAACCGCAATTCTCCCATCAACATGCTCTCGTTTCTGCTGAAGCGACTGGCCATGGGAGAAGCGCTGGACGAGGTGGTGGCGCCGGCTGAGGCCCGCCTGTTCGGCACGGTGGTCAGCCAGCTCATGCGCACGCGCCAGGCCCAGGCCGAGGCCCTGATGACCCGAGCCAAGCAGCACGGCGAGGTCGCGGTCTGGCGCGAATTCGAGGGATGCTGCGCCACGCTGGTGCGCAGCATCCCCCAGTTGCTGGCCAAGTATCGCCAGTTGCTCGCCGATTACCAGACCTTTCAGGGCCGCGTGCCGGATGCCTTGCTGCAGGCCCTGCAACACGTCGACGAGTTTCTGACCTACCGCTTCGACCACACGCTGGCCGCCATGCATTTCATCCTGACATCGGCCTGGGAAGCGCCCGTCAAGCTGGACCGCGTGGGCGATTTGCTGCATGCGGCCGCCGATGAGGAAGCCGGCTATCGGCGACGGCAGGGCTACCTGCAACTCTCCCCCGGTGATGAGCAGGCCTTGGCCCTTTACACCTATCGCAGCGGTGCGTTGAAAAAACTGATCGACCAGGTGCTCTATCTGGACGTGCGCACCAAGCAGCAAACCAATCGCTGGCGCAATCTCGCCGCCGGGGCGGGCGCCATGGTCGCGGCCCTGTTTGCCGGCTACACCGACCGCAGCGTGACCTTGCCGCTGTATCAGCACGGCCTGTGGCTGGCCGTGACGGTCTTCGCGGCCTTCTACGTCGCCAAGGATCGCCTGAAGGAGGTCCTGCGCGAATATGTCTGGGACAAGGTGTCCCAATATTTCCCGGACAACCGGCTGACCGTCGTCGACCCCGCCAACGGGCTGCGCATTGGCCACTGCAACGAGAAGGTGCGCCACCTCCCCAAGGGCAAGGTGCCGGCGGATGTGCTGGCGATTCGCAACGCCGCGCACGTGGTGGACCTCGATTCCGCGCGCAAGGAGAGCGTGATGCTGTATCGCAACGACGTCACCCTGCGCGCGCGCGAGATCCTGCAGGAGCATCAGCGCCGCACGCACGTGAAGCACATCCTGCGCTTCGGCATCGAGGAACTGCTGCCCCGGCTCGACAACCCCACGTCCCGGGTGCAGTTCTATGACAACGACAGCCACGTCTTCTGCCGCCTGCGCGCGCCCAAGGTCTATCACCTGAACGTGGTGTTTCGCCTGACCCCGCGCGACGAAGGCCACGGCACGGGAGGGCCGGTGTACAGGCGCATCCGCGTGATTCTCGACAAGAACGGCATCCACCGCATCGACGACGTCTCGCTGAGCGAGGACACGAGCCTGACCCGCTCGGTGGAAAAGCAGAGTTCACCGCGCGTGCGGGAAGAAGACCCGATGTACTGAGCGCGCCCCGGCCGGACGGTGAGTCTGGTTCAGTGCAGCGCACCGTTGAGCTGCATCACCCGGTAGGCCACGTGGTTCGCGTGGTCGACGGCATCATCGGTGGCATCCAGGATGTCTTTCCACTTCAGCAGGTCCAGCAGATCCTCCGGCGCGTCGAACAGCGCCTCCAACCCTTGCCGGTAGACGTCGTCGGCCTGGTCCTCCAGCGCCACCACCCGCAGGCAGTGCTGATCGATCTCCTGCCGCAGCTTGCGTTGCGGCAGCATCTCCAGCGCCTGACGCAGGGCCGAGGCGCAATCACGCAGGATCACCACCATTTCCAGGAAGGCCTTCGGGGGCGTGTCCACCCGATACAGCAGCAGGGTGTTGGAAATCTTCAGCGCCCAGTCGACGATGTCGTCGAGTTCGGCCGTGAGCGCGTAAATGGCTTCGCGATCGCCCGGCACGAAGAAGGTTTCCTTCAGGTAGTCCTGCAGTTCGCGCAGCAGGCGATCGCCCTCGTGCTCGCACTCGCGGATGGCCTGGAAGCGACCTTCCCGCTCCTCCCAGTGGTGGACCATGTAATCGAAGCGAAACAGCGTCTGCTCCAGGTTCGTGCCCAGGGCGGACAGATGCACGAACAGGTCGTCCGCGGAGCGTGAAAAAGGTTTGAACATGGAAAGACCCGCTTCAGTGGTAAAGGCCGTCCAGGTTCATGGTCCGCACGGCCCCCTGGCGCCGGTCCAAAATATAGAGCGTCTTGCCGTAAAGAGCCAGATCGGAGGGATCAGCGAAGCGCGCCCATATGCCGTTGCCGTCAGCCGGTTCACCACCCGCCCAGCCCCCGGACAGGGTTTGCACCTCCTGACCGATGGTGATGCGACGAATGGCCCGGTTGCCCGAGTCGGCCATCAGCAAGTTGCCGTACTCATCCACGGCAAAGCCGCTCAGCTCTCGCCAGTGGGCCACTTCCAGCGGGCCATCGATGAAGCCGGCGTTCTGGCAGCCCGGATGCGTCTTGACCATGCCGGTCGGGATGTGAAGCTCGCGCAGGCGGTTGTTGCCGGTGTCGAGAATCAGCAGGGTCTCCTTGTCGAGCATCTGCATCGAGGTGACGTAGCGAAAGCGGGCGGAGGAGCCGCTGCCGTCGGCCCAACCCGGGTCCAGGCTGCCGGCCACGGTGCGCACCTCACCCTCCGGCGAGATGCCGCGGATGGCCGTACCGTTGTCGGCCACGAACACGAAGCCGCGCCAATCGGCGGCCAGGGCGATCGGCCGGGCAAAGCGGCCGACCCCGATGCCCCCATCGGTGAACCCGGGCACCCCGTCGCCGGCCAGCGTGCCGACCTGGCCACCGGGCGACAGGAAGCGAATGCGCGCGCCATCCGCGAAGAAATAGTTGCCGACGGGGTCCAGCGTGCCCCCGGTCGGCGCGTACATGCGCGCCCGCAGCGCCGGCCCATCCAGCCAGCCGGGCACGCCCGCCCCGGCCACGGTCACGACCTTGCCATCGGGGCTGACCCGACGAATCCGGTGGTTGCCGGTGTCCGTGATGTAGAGCTGCCCATCCGGGGAGACGGCCATGCCCTGCGGCCGGTCGAAACGGGCGGCGCGACCGAGGCCGTCCGCGAAGCCGGGGCGACTGCCCACCAGCGTGCGCACCGCGGGCGCCCAGCCCTCGCGGTCGTTCTCCTTCAGCCACTGGGCCGCTTCCTTGCCAATGCGGTCATCGGCGCCCATGCGCAGCACGGTTTCCCAGGCGAAGCGCGCGCGGGCCCACTGGTTGTCGCGCCAGAAGGTGTTGGCGATCAGGTAGCGCACCTTGCGGTTGGTGGGGCGCAGGGCGATCGCCCGCTGGAACACCTCCACGGCCCCGCGATAGTCGCCCTGACGATCACGGGCATAGCCGTCGCGCAACAGCTCCTCGAAGGCCTCATCCGAGATGGGGCTCTTGCTGCAGGCCAGCGCGGCCGGCGGGGCCAGCAGGCAGAGCCCCAGCATCAGCGCCAACAACTTGCTCCCGGTTTTCACCGCCTGACTCCTTCGGTCGCGCGTCACCATGCCCGATTCCGGCTCAAATGGACGCCCCCCCATCCTAAAAGGTCCCTGCCCGCGTGCGCCGTGTCGGGGGTACAATCCTGCGTGAGGCTCATCCATCGCATGTCACCTGAATTCCCCCGGTCTTCCACCCAGCCCGTGCGCGGCGACGATCTCCCGCTGGTGGAGGCCGCCTATGAAGCGCACGTGCCACTGTTCGCCTCGCTGGAACTCACGTTGCGCTGCAACTTGCGTTGTACCCACTGCTACAACTTCGATCGGGACCGCCCGCCTCCTTCCGGACAAGAATTGAGCCCGCAAGAGGTCCGTGACGTGATCGACGCGCTGGTCGCCGCAGGCTGTCTGGAACTGTGCCTGACCGGGGGCGAGGCGCTGCTGCACCCGCATCTGGACGATTTCATCCGCCACGCCCGACGGCACCTGCTGGCCGTGCGCATCAAGTCGAACGGCGTGTCCCTCACGCCCGAACGGGCCGCGGCGCTTTACCAGGCCGGGGTCTATGCGATCGACCTCAGTCTGTACGGGGCAACCCCCGCCGTCCACGACGCCCTGACCCGGCTGCCGGGCAGTTTCGAGCGCACGCTGGCCGGGGTCCGCGCGGCCCGCGGAGCTGACTTGCGCACCTCGTTGAGCCTCTGCGTGACGACCGAGAACGCCCACGAAGTGGGCGACATGCTGGCGATCGCCGCCCGCGAGGGGGTGGGGCACACGCTCGACCCGCAGATCTCGGCGCGCTACGACGGCAGCACCAGTTCGCTCGGGCATCGCGTCTCGCTGGAGACGCTGGAAGCCCTGTATCGAGGGCCCCTGGCGGCCGCGCTCGGCCAGCCCTCCTGCCGCCCCGACCACGACATGCAGTGCTCCTGTGCCAAGGCAGTGGTGGCCATCAGCGCCACCGGCGAGGTCTACCCCTGCATCGCCGCCCCGCTGCCAAGCGGCAACATCCGCAACGGCGGTTTTCTGAAGGTCTGGCGCGACTCCCCGGAACTGAACCGGATCCGGGGGCTCACGCTGAGCGACTACCCGCAGTGTGGTCCGTGCCCGGATCGCGGTTTCTGCCGGCGCAGCAACGGCGTCTCGCTGGTCAACACCGGCGCCTACACCGGGGTGGACCCCTGGAACTGCGGCGAGGCGGCCATCATCCGGCGCATCGCCGAGGCGGGCAACCAGGCCTGAGGGCCCCCTTCAGCGCTGCGGCGCCCGTTCCTGCAGCTTGGCCGATTGCCAGAGCGACTTGCGGGTCGCCAGGTCGAGCGCCTCCCAGTCGAGGCCCCGTTCCTCGGCGATCGCCTCCATCGCCTGAAAGCGAGCCGTGAAGCGCCGCACCGCCTGCCGCAGCGCGTCTTCCGGATCGACCCGCAGCCGGCGCGAGACGTTCACCAGCGCGTACAGGAAGTCACCCCACTCGTGAAAGACCGCCTCGGCTTCGCCGCCGCGAACCGCCTCACGCAATTCCGCCCACTCCTCATCGACCTTGGCGAAGGCCTCGTCCAGGCTCGGCCAGTCGAAGCCGGCCTTGGCCGCCCGGCCCATGACCTTGTCCGCCAGGCTGAGGGCCGCCATCGGGGGGACTCGCCCCAGGCGACTCTCGGAGGACGCCCCGGCCGCCTGTTTTTCGGCCGCCTTGAGCACGTCCCAGTTGGCCAGCACCTCGGCGCTGTCGCGCACGGAGGCCTCGCCGAAGACGTGCGGATGGCGAAAGACCAGCTTGTCACAGAGCGTCTCGGCCACCTCATCCAGGTCGAAGGCCTCGCGTTCCTCGGCAATCTGGGCGTGCAGCACCACCTGCAGCAAGACGTCACCTAGCTCCTCGGCCATGGCCTGATCATCGTCGGCGTCGATCGCCTCGACCGCCTCGTAGGCTTCTTCCAGCATGTACTTGCGCAGCGAGGCATGGGTCTGCTCGATATCCCAGGGACAGCCGCCGGGGCCCCGCAGGCGCGCGATGATGTCGCGCAGGCGGTCGAGCGAGACGGCCGGCGCCGGCGGCAGATACAGGCTAGTCAGGTGGTCGATCAGCTCGGGGTGGCGGTCCAGCTCGTAGAGCGGCAATTCCCGCACCAGTTCCTGGCCCGGCACCGAGGCGGCGCGCACCAGCTTGACCGGGTGTTCATCCGGGAAAAAGCGCATCAGTTGAATCTTGGCCAGGCTCGCGACGCGCTTGCTGTAGACCTGCACCACCAGCGCACCCAGCGTCGGGTTGATGCGCACGCCCTCCAGCGCCAGCGCATCCAGCAGCTGCATGCCGTGGGTCGGGTCGATGCCCAGCAGGGCGTAGGTGGCCTCGACACCGGACAGGCCGGGCAACACCGTGACGGTCAGGCCCTCACGCTTCAACAGGCGCTGGACGGTCGACTCGGCCACCAGCGGATGCCCCGGCACCGCGTAGCAGACAGGCGCCTGCTCGGCAGCGGCCGCGAGGGTGTCGACGATGCGCTCATACAGCTGGTCGAAATCCGTTTCACGCTCGTAGAGGGTGTCGAAGGCGGTGTACGCCAGGCCCTGCGCGTCCAGTTCCGCCACCGTGGGATGCCGGGCCGTGCGCAGATACAGATGGCTGGCGGCGCGCAGGGTGCGGTCGGCCGCCACCGTCAGCAAGTCAGGGTCACCGGGGCCGAGCCCCACCACCGTGATGGGATGCGTCATCAGTGTCCTTCTCCCTCATGCCCGACGTGTCCGGCTGGCGACGGTGGCGCGAAGCCTGCGCCGTAGGTGATGTGAGCCGATTCGCGCCGCTGCTCCAGCCAGGCCCGGAAAACCGTGTCGCGTCGTTCGCGGGTCAGCCGCGTGGTGATCTCCTCGCGCACTTCCTCGAACGGTAACTTGCGAGCTGGGTGGCGCGCCTCGACCCGGATCAGGTGGTAGCCGAAATCCGACTTGACCGGCTCCGAGACCTGCCCCAGCGGCAAGGAGAAAGCCGCCTGCTCGAAAGGAGGCACCATCTGGCCGCGTGGAAAAAAGCCCAAGTCGCCGCCATTGGCGCGACTGCCCGTGTCTTCGGAGTGGGCCTTGGCCAGCGCGTCGAAGGGTTCTCCCGCCCGCAGCTTGCCCTGCAGCGTGCGAGCCAGGTCGGCCTGCTTGACCAGGATGTGGCGGGCCCGCACCTCCTCGGGCCGGCGGTACATGGCCTCGTGCTGGTCGTAATAGGCCCGCACCTCGGCGGGCGTGATCGGGGTGGCCGTCGCCAGCGCCTCGGACAGGCGCGCGGCGCGCATGCCGGAACGCACCTGCTCGACCAACGCCGCCTCATCGGCGCCCTGGTCGGAGAGCAATTTCTGAAACTCGGCCTCGTCCTTGAATCCCTGGCGAATGCGCGTCATCTCCGCCTCGACCTCACGGTCGGCCAGCTGGATGCCCCGCTTCTCGGCCTCCTGACGCACCAGCTCCCGTTGCACCAGTTCCCGCACGACGCCGACCCGCAGGTCGGCCTCGATCTGGGAGCCGGAGGGACTGTCGGGCGGGACCTGATAGCGCGCCTGATACTGGCTGCGCGCCTGGCCCAGCATGCGGTGATAGTCCGCTTTGGCGATTTTCTGACCGTCCACCGTGGCGACCGTGCCGGTGCGAGGCTCGGCCCAGGTGGCGATCGCCACGGACAGTCCCCCCAACACGACCGCCAGCGCCAGGCCCTTCAGCGCCCGCAGGCGCGGTGAGGCGGCTTGTTCAGCCTCTGGCGAAGCCTCACCCGAGGCCACACCTTGCTCCGCCATCCCCGACGCTTCCGGGTCAAGGGGGGTGGCGGCCGGGCTGGTGTCATCAGGCGCTGCAGGCCCGACATATTCAGTCGCAGGCGCACCGGGAAACAGCGCGTCGGTAGCTGGCGGGGTCCCGGTTGGGGGCACGGGTTCGGGCGCCTGTGCCGACTCGTTGGCAGCGGGGTCAGGGGGATGGGGGGACACGGCAAGCCTCAGACAGTGGCCGCAGCTGCGGCCAGCAGGG
This sequence comes from Candidatus Sericytochromatia bacterium, assembly GCA_035285325.1. NCBI lineage: Bacteria > Bacillati > Candidatus Sericytochromatia > Candidatus Sericytochromatia bacterium. The sequence goes on along the minus strand of JAYKJB010000135.1, from coordinate 21,674 downwards.
GTTTGAGCAATTTTTCGACGGCCACGAGCTGGTCTTCCGGCAGCATGCGGGTGCGGTCGATCTGGACCTCTTGGGGCGTGAACTTCCAGTTGACCAGAGACTTGTCACTGGCCTGCGCCTTGTAGAAGGCCGAGGCCGGAATGGCGCCCTGGATCCGGATGAACTTGGTGTCCGACCGGATCGCGGCCAGGCCCAGTTCGCTGGCCTGCAGCTTGAGCCGCACCACCCGCATGAGGTTGCGCACGCTGGTCGGCAGCGCCCCGAAGCGATCCTTCCACTCCGCTTCCAGAATCTCCAGCTCACGCTCGCTGGAGACCCCCGCCAGGCGACGGTACTGCGCCATCTTGTCGCCCCCCTCGCCGATCCACTCGTCGGGGATGAAGGCCGACACGTGGAGGTCGACGGTGGCGGGCTCGACCGCCGCCTCGACCACATGCCCGCGCGATTCCTCGATCGCCTCTTCCAGCAAGCGCGAGTAAAGGTCGAAGCCGACGGAGATCATGTGGCCGTGCTGCTCGGAGCCGAGCAGGTTGCCGACCCCTCGGATCTCCAGGTCCCGCAGGGCAATCTGGTACCCGCTGCCCAGCGCCGTGAATTGCTGCAGGGCGCCGAGGCGATCGCGCGCCTCGTCCGTCAGCTGCTTGCCGGCCCGGTAGAAGCAATGGCAGTAGGCCTTGGTCTCGCTGCGCCCGACGCGGCCCCGCAGCTGGTACAGCTGGGCCAGGCCGAGGCGATCGGCGTCGTCGATGATCATCGTGTTGGCGCGCGGAATGTCGAGCCCGCTCTCGATGATGGTGGTGCTGAGCAGGATATCGAACTCGCCGTCCTTGAAGGCCAGCATGATGTCTTCGAGGTCGTCCTCGCTCATCTGCCCGTGGGCGTAGCGAATGCGCGCCTCCGGCACGAGCGCCTCGAGCTCGACCGCGATGCGCCCGATCGACTCGACGCGGTTGTGCAGGAAGAAAATCTGTCCGCCGCGCTCCATTTCGTGCAGGACCGCGGCCCGCACGGCATCCGGGTCGTAGGGGCCCACGAAGGTCTTGATCGGCTGCCGGTTGAGCGGAGGCGTGGCAATCAAGCTCATGTCGCGCGCGCCGCTCAGCGCCATGTAGAGCGTGCGCGGGATCGGCGTGGCGCTCATCGTCAGCACATCGACCAGGCGCTTGACCTGCTTCAGGCGTTCCTTGTTGGCGACCCCGAAGCGGTGCTCCTCGTCGATGATCACCAGGCCCAGATCCTTGAACCCGAGGTCCTTGCCCAGCACGCGATGGGTCCCGACGACCAGGTCGATCTCCCCGGTCTTGAGCTTGGCGATCACCTCGCGTTGCTCTTTGGGCGTGCGAAAGCGCGAGAGCAAGCCGACCCGCACCGGGTAGGGCGCAAAGCGCTCACGGAAGACCAGGTAGTGCTGCTGCGCCAGCACCGTGGTGGGCGCGAGCAGGGCCACCTGCTTGCCGGCCATGATGGCCTTGAAGGCTGCCCGCAGCGCCACTTCGGTCTTGCCGAAACCCACGTCGCCACAGACCAGGCGGTCCATCGGACGCGGCCGTTCCATGTCCCGCTTGGTTTCTTCGATGGCCTTGAGCTGGTCGATGGTGGGCTCGTAAGGGAAGGCCTCCTCCATCTCCTGCTGCCAGAGCGTGTCGGGCGGATAGGCGTAGCCTTCCAGGCTGGCCCGCGCGGCATACAGCTTGACCAGGTCGTCCGCCAGGTCTTTCAGGCCCTTCTTGACGCGCTTCTTGGTGTTCTCCCACTCGACGCCGCCCATCTTGTGCAGCTTGGGCGAGGGGCCATCGCCCTGCCCGCGGTAGCGGTGCAGCAGATTGACCTGATCCACCGGCACGTAAAGCTTGTCATCGTTGTGGTAGACCAGGGCCAGGTAGTCGCGCTCCTGGTTGTCGACCGGCAGTCGCGCCAGGCCCACGAAGCGGCCGATGCCGTGCTTGGCATGCACCACGTAGTCGCCCGGCTTGAGCTCCGCGACGTTGGTGAAGGCGGTGCCCTGGAAGCTGAACTTCTTGTGGTGGCGGGCACTGGCGCGGCGCTGCTGGCCGAACAGTTCCAGGTCCGTCAGCACCACCAGGCGCAAGGAGGCGACGCTAAAACCTTCAATCAGGCCCTCGCGCACCACCCAGACGCCCCCGACCTGTCCCCCGGCGTCCTCCGGGGGCGAAGAGAGCGAGGCGTTGACGCCGCGTTCGTCCAGGATGGCGAAGGCGCGCTGCGGCTGCTGAGTCACGATCACGACCCGCTGGCCCTCGTGTTGCCAGCCGTTGATGCGGATCGCGATCTGGTCGAAGTCGCTGTGGAAGCGCGGCGAGGCCGGCGCGTCGATGGTCACGGCCGCCTGGGCCCGACTGCTCACATCCAGCTGCGCCAGCCCGGTGCCGAGTTGGGCCAGTCCCGCGGCGTCGAGGTGCAACGGGTAGGGCAGGGGCAGGATATTGCCCTCTTCCAGGTTCTTGGCCAGGGCCGCATCCTGGGCCTGACACCAGCGAACCAGCTCGCCGAACAGGTGCTCGTGGTCGTCCCAGACCAGCACGCTGCCGCCCGGCAGGTAATCGACCAGGGTGCCCATGCGCTCGTACAGGAAGGGCGCATAGCCTTCACAGCCGTCGAAATAGCCGAAGGCGGCGAAGCGGGTCAGGTCCTGATCGGTGCGGGCCTTCAGACGCCCGGCCACGAACTTCAGCTTCTTTTGCTGGTCATCGAAGGCCTTGCGAATGCGCGCCTCGATCGCGGGCCAGCCTGTCTCCGGCAGCACGATGCCCCGCATCGGGAAGACGGCCAGACGCTCCAGGGGTGCGTCGCTGCGCTGGGAATCAGGGTCGAAGGCGCGCATGCGCTCGATGTCTTCGTCGAAGAACTCGATGCGAACCGGCTGGTCGAGCTGCGGAGGAAACAGGTCGAGCAACTCGCCACGCCGGGAGAAGCTGCCGCGCTCGACCACCTGAGCGGCGGGACGGTAGCCGAGGCGCACCAGCTGGCCGACCAAGGTGGTGGGCGCGATGCGGCTGCCCACGGCCAGCTCGATCGCCGCCCCGCCCCAGGCTGGCGGCAGCGGAAGCCGCAGCGCCAGGGCCTTGGGGGTGGTCACGACCCAGCGCGCCTCGCCCGCGTGCAGGGCCGCCAGCGTGGCCTGGCGCTGGGCCAGCAACTCGTCCTCCGGCGAGACGCCTTCGTAGGGAGAAGTCTCGACGGCGGGGAAGGACCACACGTCGAGGCCAAAGCCTTCCAGCTCCGCCACCCAGCGGCGGGCCGCCTCGCCGTCGCGGGCGACGACCAGGCCACCAGGCAGGTGCGGGGCGATCGCCGCCGTCACGAACGGCCGGGAGGCCGCCGCCACCCCGTGCAAGCCAACGGTCCGCTGGCCGGCGGTGGGCTCGGCGGCTGCCTGAAGCAGTTTCAACAGGTGCTGGGTGGTTCCGGTCGAAGCAAGCCAGCGAGGGAGATGATTCAGTGACATGGGAGGCCATTCTACCACCCTGAGGGCCTGTCAGCGGGGCCGATCAGACCGACCGCGACAGACCCCAAACCGCCGCCATGGCCCATCACGGCTGGATTCGCCGGCCCTCTACGCGGCCCGCTGTTCGCGAGCCGTCATGGCGACGGCACGGCCCCACCCCGCAGGCGCAGCCAAGTTGGCCCCGACGCATGTCCAACGTGCCAAAGGAGGCCCTGCGTGTTCGATGTCGTGTCCCGTTTCCTGCCCCGCTCCCTGACGGGGCTGTTCGTGAGCCTGAGCCTGCTCGTGCTCCCCCCTGCACCGGCCGCCGCCACGATCCTGGTGCTGCAGGCCGGCATTCAGGTCCACGTGGATGGGGCGGTTCGCTCGCCCGGGGTGTTCCGGCTGGCCTCGGCGAGTCGCGTGGCCGAGGCGATCGCCGCCGCAGGGGGCGCGCGCCCCGGGGCGGCCCTGCATCGCCTCAATCTGGCCGCGCGCCTGCAGGATGGAGACCACGTCCACGTGCCGACGCCGACCCAGGCGACCACGCCCGTGAGCGCGTCGCCGGCCCGGGCGCCTGGTCAGGGCGGTTCACGCCCCCGGCGCGCTCGTCGCGCGCCAGGCAAGGGAGCGCTTCCCAGCGGGGCGATCGCCCTCAACCGAGCCACCCGGGCCCAATTCGAGAGCCTGCCGGGCGTCGGACCCGCCATGGCGGAACGGATTCTGGCCGTGCGCACCCGCCTCGGGCGCTTCAGCAGCCTGGAGGAGTTACGCGAGGTGCCGGGCATCGGGGCCAAACGCCTGCAGCGCCTGCGGCCTCATCTCGTGCTGGATTGAGGCGCGGCGCGCGTGCTGGCGGCGATCGCCGTGGGGTTGGCCGCCGGTGCGGCCCTGGCCCCGTTCCTACCTGACAGCCCCTGGCTCTGGCTCACGGGGTTGCTGATTCCAGCGCTGCTGAGGGGCCACGAGGCGGCCGTGGCGCGACCCGGATGGTCGCTGATCGTGCGCGGCCTGCTGGTCCTGGCGCTGCTGGGGCCGGCGGCGGCCTGGCATCATCGTCGGCAGCCCCGCCCCGCGCGGGACGACGTGTCGCTCCTGGCGCCGCGGCGCTTCGTGGCGATCGCCGGGATGGTCGAGGCGCCGCCGGAGGGGGGCGACGGGCGCTGGCGCGCCGTGGTGCGGGTCTTGCCGACGGCCACGGGCCCACCCGTCAGCGGCCGCCTGGCCGTTCGCTTTCCCCCGGGCACGGCGCGGCCGAGTCCGGGGCAGGGGTGGCAGCTGCAAGGGCGCTTGCTGGCGACGGAGGGACCGCGCAACCCCGGCGGCTTCGATGCGCAGGCCTACTGGCAAGCACGGGGCGTCTTCGCGTTGATGCAGGCGGAACAGGCCACGGCCACGGGGTTCGGCCTCCGCGCGGACGATCGTGCCCGTCGCGCCCTCGACCATGTGCGTCTGGCGCTCCTGGCAGGCCTCTCGGTCGGCTTGCCCCCAGAAAAGGCGGCCTTGCTGGGCTCCCTGGTGCTGGGCAGCGGGGCGGCCCCGGTGCCGGCCGCGCTGGCGTCCGTCTTTCGCGAGGCCGGCCTGGCCCACGTGCTGGCTGCCAGCGGCACCCAGGTCAGCCTGCTGGGCGGCCTGCTCTGGTGGCTGGCCCGCCGGCTGGGCCTGGGATCAGGGGCTTCCGGCGCTCTGGCGGCGTTGGGGTTGGTCGGCTACCTGCTGCTCACGGGTGCGACGCCGGGCATGGTCCGCGCCACCTGGATGGGGCTGATCGGGCTGGGCGGCCTCGTGCTGGGACGTTCGGCCGTGCCGTTTGCGGCCTTCTGGGCCACGCTGGCCCTGATCCTGGGGGCCGACCCCACGGCGGTCACGGACCTCGGGCTGCAGCTCAGTGCGCTGGCGACCTATGCCCTGTTGCGGCTGGCCCACGCCGGGTACGGCCCGAGCGAGGGCTGGCGGCGCCAGCTCTGGGCCTTCGGCTGGGCGCCCTGCGTGACCTGGCTCTGGGTGGCCCCCTGGCAGGCCCTGAGCTTCGGCTGTCTGCCGCTGGCGGGCGTACCGGCCAACTGGCTGGCCGCCCCGCTGGTCACCCTGCTGACACCGTGGGGACTGGGGCTGGCGCTGCTCGGTTGTTTGGCCCCGCGCCTGGTGGGGGGGCTCGCGGGCCTGACGGGCGCCCTGGTGGGCGGGCTGATCCGGGTCGCCGAATGGGCCGTCGCCGTGCCGGGGCAGTGGTGGGCGCTGCCGGCCGTGTCGGCGGGGGCGATCGCCGCCGCCTACGCGGCCTTGTTCCTGGGGCTGCGGCACCCCCGCGCGGCGCTGCTGGTGAGTCTCGGGGCGCTGGTGTGGTGGGGGGGCGGGCGATCGCCGGCCGTCCTGCGCGTGGCGGTGCTGAGCGTGGGGCAAGGCGATGCGATCGTGATTCAGACCCCCGCCGGACGGACCCTGCTGGTCGATGGGGGGCCTGCCGCCCGAGGGGCCGACCAGGGCCAGCGCACGGTGCTGCCCTACCTGCAGCGTCTGGGCGTGAAACGCCTCGACCTGATCGTGGCGACTCACGCCCACGAAGATCACCTCGGTGGCCTGCCGGCCGTGCTGGCGCGCTTGCCGGTCTCGGCGGTGTGGGAGAACGGCCGCCCGGAGGCCGGCGAGGCCCAGCAGGCCTTGCTCAGCGCCTGTCTCGGCGCCGGCGTAACGCTCACGGTGCCGCAGGCCAACACCCAATGGCAGGCGGACGGCGTCAGGCTGCAGGTCCTGCCGCGCCCCCCTGCGCCCGAGCGCGAGAACGATGCCTCGCTGGTCCTGCGCCTGCATTACGGGCGGACCCGGCTGCTGTTGCCTGGCGATCTGGAAACGACGGGAGAGGGCTGGTTGGCGCAACGAAGTCCGGACGAACTGCGCGCCGAGGTGCTCAAGCTCGGCCACCACGGCGCGCGCAACGCCACCTCGGCGGCCTGGCTGGCGCGGGTGCGCCCCCGACTGGCGCTGATCTCGGTGGGGCGCCAGAGCGTCCACGGACACCCGCACGGCACCACGCTGGCAAGGCTCGAACGCTCCGGCGTGGCCGTGCTACGCACCGACCGTGACGGTGCCATCCTGCTCGAAAGCGACGGTCAGCGCTGGCGTACGACCACGGCCGCGAGCCGCTGGCGCGAGTGGCGTTCCTGGGTCCCGCCAGCGCGGATGGCGGGTGAGCCGGACCCTTGAGGGCGGGGTTGCGGCGGCGAAGGCGCCGCCGTGGCTCAGCGAGGGGTAGCCGGAGCCGCCGCACCGGCAGGCGCCGCAGCCCCACGCATCACGCCCACCAGGGCCGTCAACACGGTCACGGCGTTGGCCGCCACCAGGGCCCAGACCAGCGCCTCGGTGTTGAGCAACTTGCTCTCCTCGGCCCGGCGCGGGGCGGGGAAGACGGGTTGCCCATCCAGCGAGATGCCCATGACCTGGTCGTAGGGGATGATCAAGGAACGGTTCTCGGGCAAGACGAGCACCAGTCCGTTGCGCTCCACCTTGAGGGCCCCGTCGAACACGCGGCCGTCCTTGGTGTAGACCAGCGCCGCCTCGGCAGGGGACCAGGCCAGCGCCCAGACCAGGGTCGTGGTGAGCAGTGCGCGTCGCAGCACGTCGTTCCTCCTAGCGCGTCAGGCTGATCACACCGACCAGCACGCCGATCGCGTTGGCCGCGACCATCGACCAGAGCAGCGGTTCACTGTTGAGCAGGCGGCTCTCCTCGACCCGTTTCTGCTCCTGCACGATCGGCTCCTCGTTGAAGGAGATGGCCCGCACGGTCGAGAGCGGAAAACTCATGTCGGCACCGCCGCCGGTGACGGTGACGGTGCTCTCGGTGACCACCGCATTGCCGCGCACGACCGTGCCGTCCTTGAAGTAGACGATGTGGGCTTCGGCCGCGGCCGGGGCCAGAAGCACCAGACCGGCCGACAGGAGGGCAGCGAGGAAGGGACGGATGGCGCGAAAAACGTGGCGCATCGGGAAGTGGCCTCTCATATGAGCCTGAGCCTCGTCGCATCAGGCGCGACGCTTGTATACCCGTTCGGGGCTCGCAGTGCACGACGCCACCTCAGCACGCCAGCGGGCCCCTCGCCGCGAAGGCCCTGGATCCCGTAAAATAAAACAGTCAAAGGCAGCACCGTCAGACGGTTCGAGGGGTTATCAAGGTGGCAGAACGCATCGCCGTGGCCATGAGCGGGGGCGTCGACAGCAGCGTCAGCGCCCATCTGCTGGCCAAGCAAGGGGTAGAGGGCATCGGAATTTCCATGGTCATCTGGCCGGAATCGCGCTGCTGCAACACCGAGGCCATGCGCGATGCCTCGGAGGTGGCGGCCCAGGTGGGCATGCCGTTCCACCGCTTCGACTTCGTGGAAACCTTCAAGCAGAAGGTGGTCGACCACTTCACCAGCAGCTACCTGTCGGGCTTCACGCCGAACCCCTGCGCGATCTGCAACAGTGACTTCAAGTTCCTGGCGCTGCTGGAAATGGCCCGCGAGAAGTTCGGCTGTGAACGGGTCGCCACCGGTCATTACGCGCGCGTCCGCTTCGACGAGGCCTCGGGCCGCTGGCAGCTGCTCAAGGCACTGGACCCCAGCAAGGACCAGACCTACATGCTCTACGGACTGACGCAGGACCAGCTCGCGCGCTGCATCTTCCCGGTCGGCGAACTGCACAAGCGGGAGGTGCGGGCGATCGCCAAGGACCTCGGCTTCGTGGTGGCGGACAAGCCGGAAAGCCAGGATCTCTGCTTCAGTGAAGATCCACAGGCCTTCCTGCGGGAGCAGGTGGGCGATCGCATCCAGCCCGGTGAGATTGTCGACCTCGAAGGCCGCGTGCTGGGACGCCATCCCGGGGTGGTGAACTACACCATCGGCCAGCGGCGGGGCCTGGGAGTCTCGGCTGCCGAACCGCTCTACGTGATCCGCATCGACGCGGAGGCGGCGCGCGTCGTGGTCGGGCCCAAGGAGGCCACGCTGGGCAGCACCCTGCTGGTCGAGCGCGTGAACTGGATCTCGATCGCCCCGCCCCGCGAACCGATCAGCTGCGAGGTCAAGATCCGCTACCGTTCCGAGCCGGCGCGGGCGATCGTCGAACCCGCCCCCGACGACCGCTGGCTGGTGCGCTTCTTCACGCCGCAAAGCGCCATCACGCCCGGCCAGGTGGCCGCCCTCTATGACGGCGAGCTGATGCTGGCCGGGGGCGTGATCGCGAAGGAAACGCCGCTGCAGGCGCCCGCGGCGGCGATCGCCACCTGACGTCGCCCTCGGTGCCCGACGCGTCCCCCCGCGCGGATCTCCTGCAGCCGGAACCGCCAGCGGCGCGGCCCTCCCTGGGGCCCGCGGGGCCCGCGGGCCGCGGCTCCGGTATCATGAAGCAGCCCATGCCGGATACCACCCGCCTGCAACGCGCCCTCGCCATCGAGGCGCAGCATCAGTACCCCAACCTGCGCGGCAACACGCAGTGCTTCGCCGAGTTCGTGCTCGACACGCTCAGCGCGCTGGCCCGCGAGGTACCGCCGCGCGACCGCGAGGCGATCGCCCCGCTGACCACGGCCTTCGCGCGCTATGAACACCTCGACCCCGACCTGCGCGCGCGCGCCGTGGGCGACCTGGCGGCCCTGCTGCCGCGCTGGCAGCCCAAGCCGCGCCACCGCCCCGAAGAGCCGGCCGACTGGCGCGACAAGCCGGTCCAGTTCGTGAAGGGCATCGGGCCGGCCCTGGCCGCCTTGCTGGGACGCCTGAACATCCACACCGTCGATGACCTGCTGCGCCACTACCCACGCCAGCACCTCGACTACAAGCAGCGCGTGCGCATCGGGCAACTGCAGGCCGGCACCCGGGCAACCGTCTGGGGCACGATCCAGCGGGTCGAGGCCTACAACCTGCCCAGCGCCAAGGCGCTCAGCATCGTGACGGTGACCATCTCGGACGGCAGCGGCACGGCGATCGCCCGCTGGTTCGGGCGCAAATCGAACAAGCCCCAGCTCGATCGCCAAAAGGCGCGCTTCCCGCTCGGCGCGACCCTGCTGCTGAGTGGCGAGCCGAAGCGTGACAGCTTCACCGGCAAGCTGGCCTTCGAACGTCCCGAGGTCGAGGTCCTGGGCGCCGCCGATGACGAGGAGGGGCGTAGCTTGCATGTGGGACGGGTCGTGCCCGTCTACGACCTGACCGAAGGCCTCCACGCCAAGACGCTGCGCAAGGCCATTCGCACGGCGCTCGACAATCACCTGCAACTGGTGCGGGACAGCCTGCCGACCGGCCTGCGCGATCACCTGCTCACAGGCCCCGAAGACAAGCGCGTGGCCCTGATTCCCCTGCGCAAGGCGCTGGAGACGATCCACTTCCCGGATCAGGCCGAGGAACTGGCCACGGCCCGCATACGCCTGGCCTTCGACGAGCTGTTCTGGATGCAGCTGGGGCTGACGTGGCGGCGGCGCCAGCTGGAGGCGCAGACCCAGGCGCTGCAGCTGCCGCCGGCCGGCGAGCTGGTCACCCGCCTGCGCGCGCTGTTGCCCTTCGCTCTGACCCACGCCCAGGAACGGGTGTTCCGGGAAATCCAGGCCGACCTGGCCAAGCCCAGCCCCATGAACCGGCTGGTCCAGGGCGACGTGGGCAGCGGCAAGACGGTGGTCGCGCTGCTCTCGCTGCTGGTCGCGGTCGAGAATGGTTACCAGGGGGCGCTCATGGCTCCCACCGAAATTCTGGCGGAACAACACTTCGCCAAGCTCAAGGAGTGGGTCGAGGCCCTGGGCCTGCGCGTGGCGCTGCTGACGGGGCGCCAGGGCCGCAAGGAGCGCCAGGTGACCTTGCGGGCGATCGCCCAGCACGAGGTCCAGCTCGTGGTGGGCACCCACGCCCTGATCCAGGACCAGGTGACCTTTGCCCGGCTGGGTCTGGTGGTGATCGACGAGCAGCACCGCTTCGGCGTGCGTCAGCGCGCCACGCTGAGAGAGAAGGGCCAGAACCCGGAGGTGCTGGTCATGACCGCCACGCCGATTCCACGCACGCTCGCGCTGACCCTGCATGGCGACCTGGATGTCTCGGTGATCGATGAATTGCCGCCGGGCCGCAAGCCTGTCGCGACCCGCTGGGCGCGCACCCGCCGGGATCAGGACGAGGCCTGGGAGGCGGTGCGCCGCGAGTTGCAGGCGGGCCGCCAGTGCTACGTGGTCTACCCCCTGATCGACGAAAACGAGAAACTCGAGACGGTCAAGGCCGCCACGGCCGAACGTGAGCGCCTGGCCACCGAGGTGTTTCCGGAATTTCAGGTGGCGTTGCTGCACGGCCAGATGAGCGGCGAGGAGAAGGATCGCGAGATCGCCAAATTCCGCGCGGGGCAGAGCCACGTGCTGGTGAGCACGACCGTGATCGAGGTCGGGGTGGATGTGCCCAACGCCTCGGTCATGGTGATCGAAAACGCGGAGCGCTTCGGCCTGGCCCAGTTGCATCAGCTGCGCGGACGGGTCGGCCGCGGCGCGGCTCAGTCGTATTGCTACCTTTTTTCGTCGAGTCGGTCGGAGACGACGGCCCAGCGGCTCGGCATCATGGAGGCCACCAACGACGGCTTCGTGGTGGCCGAGCAAGACCTGGCGCTGCGCGGCCCCGGCGAATTTCTCGGCACCCGCCAGAGCGGGCTGCCGGACCTCAAGGCCGCCGACCTCGTCAATGACACCCTCTTGCTCGAACGCGCCCGCGAAGCCGCCCTTTTGCTGCTCGCCCGTGACCCCGACCTCAGCCAGCATCCGCTGGTCAAGGCCGATATGTTCCGCTATTTCAAGGCCAACATGGCTTTCCTCGAGGTGGGCTGATGTGGTTGACGCTCGATGATCGCTGGGGCTTCCGCCTGGGTCACCATCGCGTGCCCTGTCCCGCGCTGCCTCGCCCGCTGAGAATCCTGCACCTGTCGGATGCGCACCTGCTGTCGCGCGACACCGCCAAACAGGCCTTCATTCGCCAGGTCACGGACGACAATTACGACCTGGTCTGCTTCACCGGAGACGTGGCGGAGGATGAGGACGCCGAGCACCTGGTACCGGGCCTGCTGAGCCGCATGCCACGGCTTGGCGCCTATATCGTGCTGGGCAATCACGACCGGCTGCGGCAACCGCGGCGCGTGATGCTGGAGGAATTCCTGACCCAGCGTTTCACGGGCAAGGGGCAGCGGCCCCCCACCGCCCAGCTGAAGGCCCGCTACGAGGACCAGGCTCGCTGGCGGGTGCTGGTCAACGAGACGGTGCTCCACGAGGTCGACGGCTGCAAGGTGGCGGTGGTGGGTGTGGATGACCCCTTCACCGGGCAGGGCAATCTGGCCCAGGCGATGCGGGGCCTGAAACAGGCCGACGTGCTGATCGGGCTCGTGCATGTGCCGACCGATCTGGCCTCGTTTTCCCAGCGCAGCTTTCACCTGGTGCTGAGCGGGCATACCCACGGCGGGCAAATTCGCCTGCCCGGCGTCGGCGCGGTGGTCACGCAGTGTGACCTGCCGCGTCGCCACGCGCGCGGGGTGCACTGGGTCGAACGCACGGCCGTGCATGTCAGCGAGGGCCTTGGCGCGGGCACCCTGATCCGGCTGCGCGTCAATTGCCCCCCGCGGGCCCACGTGATCGAACTGGGAGGTTGAGGGCATGCATCAGGACGTGGAAACGATGCGCTGGGAGGGCGATCGCCTCTGGTTGCTGGACCAGACCCGCCTGCCCCACGTCTGGGAAGGCGTCAGCTGCCGCACCGCAGACGAGGTGGCGACGGCCATTCGCGACATGGTCGTCCGCGGCGCGCCGGCGATCGGCGTGAGCGCGGCCTTCGGGATGGCACTGGCGGCCCAAGCGGCGGCCGGGCAGCCGCGTGCCGAAGCCCTGGCGCAGCTGGCCGCCGCCGGCCAGCGTCTGTGTCATGCACGACCGACGGCCGTGAACCTGGCCTGGGGCGTGGCGCGGATGCAGGCGATCGCTGAGGCCACCCCCGGGGAGGGCGCTGACCTGGCGGCCGCGCTGGTGAGGGGCGCTGAAGCCATGTTGGCTGAAGACGTGCGCATCAACCGCGCGATCGGGCAACACGGCCTGGCCGTCATGCCGGATGGGGCCCAGGTGCTGACGCATTGCAACGCCGGGGCCCTGGCCACCGCCGGTTACGGCACTGCCCTCGGGGTCTTGCGGGCGGCTCACGCGGCGGGCCGCAGCCTGCACGTCTGGGTCGACGAGACCCGTCCCTTCTGGCAGGGTGCCCGGCTGACGGCTTGGGAACTGGTCCAGGCGGGAATTTCCGCCACCCTCATCACCGACAGCATGGCCGGCCATTTCATGGCCCGTGGGCAAATCGACCGCGTGGTGGTGGGAGCCGACCGCATCGCGGCCAACGGTGACACGGCGAACAAGATTGGCACCTATGGCGTGGCCGTGCTGGCGGCTCATCACGGCCTGCCCTTTTACGTGGCGGCTCCCTTGTCGACCGTGGATGCGGGATTGGCGCACGGCGGCCTGATTCCGATCGAGGAGCGGCCCGCGGAAGAACTCACCCACGTGCAGGGCCGGCGCGTGGCCGCTGAAGGCGTCCGCGTGGCCAACCCAGGTTTCGACGTCACGCCGGCGGCGCTCATCAGCGGCATCATCACGGAGGCGGGGGTCCTCCTGCCGCCGTTCGAGACATCAATTCCTGCGGCGCTGCGATCAGGCGCTGGTAAAGCTTGAGGTAGCGCTCCACCATGGCGTCCTCCGAGAACAGGTGGGCCACGCGGGTGCGGGCCGCTTGGGGGTCGAGCTGCCTCACCTCCATCAAGGCCTGACGCCAGGCCGGTTCATCCGCCTCCGACGGCAGGATCCGCCCGGTCACCCCGTCCTCGACGACCTCCGGGACGGCCCCGCGCCCAAAGGCCACCACCGGGGTTCCCACCGCCATCGCCTCGACCATGACCAGCCCGAACGGCTCGGCCCAGCGAATCGGAAACAGCAGGGCCCGAGCGCCGGCCAGCAATTGCCATTTGACCTCGCCATCCACCTCCCCCACGTAGCGCCTGCGCCCGCCATTCAGCCAAGGCGCCACACACGTCGCGAAGAAGTCATCATCGTTCGCGACCCGGCCCGCCATGACCAGCGGCAGGTCGTAGCGAGCGGCCAGACGCGCCGCCCAATCGGCCCCCTTCGGCGCATCCAGACGCCCCAGAAACAGCAGATAGGAATCCTTGGTCTGTGGCCGTGGGCAGACCGGCAGTGGCACGCCGTTGGGCACGACCTCCACCACCGAGAAGCCCTGCATCGTGCGCGCGTGCGCCTGGCTGAGGGCCACCAGCGGATGCCCGAGGTGGCGTGAATAGACCGCCTCCCGCTTCGGCGTGAGCGCATTGTGGACGGTCGTCAGCACCGGACAATCCGCCAGCGTTGCGGCCTGGATGCCGGCGCTTTTGGTGTGGTCGTGCAGGATATCCAGTTCCCGGGCGCTGGCCACGGCCTCGCGGGCCAGCAGGCCTTCCCACAGCGCCTGGCGCGCGGCTGAACCGGGCCCGTTACCGAGCGCATGCGGCAAACACGTGCGCAGACGGGCGGCACAGCGCGAGTCCCCACTGGCAAACAGGGTCACGGTGTGGCCGCGTCGACTCAGGCCATCGGCCAGACTGGCCACCACGCGTTCGGTTCCCCCATATCCCCGAGGAGGGATGGGGTAGGCCAGGGGTGCCAGCAGGCCGATGCGCATCGTTCGCTCCTCTCGCGTGTGGGGGGAGCATACGGCGCAGGCGCAGGTTTCCCAACACGGGAGGAAGCCTTGAGTCACATCCCGGCCAGTGCTAGGGTCGGCAGGGCGGGGAGGTGGCGATGACCCAGCGCATGAGCGTGCCGGAATTCAGCGGCAACAGCTGGTTTGGGGCCTCTGTCGAGAGGCAGCGAGCGGACCTGAGAGACTTCTGCAGTCGGAACCTGCAAGGTCGCCAGCTCTGGCTCGCCAGCAACCGGGGCCCCTACGCCTGGCACGAGTGCGAAGGGCGTTTGCGCGCCGAGCGCGGACAGGGGGGCCTGGTCTCGGCCCTGCTGGCACTGGTGCATCAGACGCCCACGCCGCTGCACTGGGTCGCCTCCGCGATGACCCGAGCAGATGCCCGCGTGGCTCGCCAGAGCGGCCTGAAGCGCTCCTCCGCGATGCCGGAACTGCCGCTTCAGCTCAGCTTCGTCACCCCGTCCCGCACCCAATATGCGCGTTACTACGATGCGATCGCCAACCACATCCTCTGGTTCGTCCAGCACAATGTGGGCGTATCATCCAGCTTTCCCGCCTTTGACGAGGCCCGCTGGGAAGCCTGGCTGCATGGCTATGTCGCCGTCAACCGGCTGTTCGCCCGGCACCTCACCCAGGCCGTGCAACGGAGTACTGAGGCCCCGGTCTTCCTGGTGCAGGATTACCACCTCTATCTGCTGCCGGGCCTGCTGCGTGAGGCGTTCCCCCGCGCTCCGATCGCCCACTTCACTCACATCGCCTGGCCCGGAGCGGACCTCTGGCGGAGCTTGCCCGCGCCGATCCGCGAGGCCATTCTGACGCGCCTGCTCGGGGCCGATCTGGTCGGATTCCATTGTCCGCGCTACGTGCAGAACTTCCTGGATTGCTGCCAGGTCTTGCTGGAAGTGCCGGTGGATCGACAGCGCTGCGCCATCAGCTGGAACGGCCGCCAGGTCAAGGTGCGATCGTTTCCAATTTCCGTGGACCCCAGCGAACTGAGCCGGATGGCTGAGAGCCCGGAGGTGCGCGCGTTGGAGCACAGCTGGCTGGGCGATCGCCCCGAGCGCCTGGTGGCCATGATTGCCCGGACCGATCCCAGCAAGAACCTGATTCGCAGCCTGTTGGCGTTTGAAACGTTCCTGGCGCGGCATCCAGACTGGCAAGGATCGGTGCAGTTGCTGGCGCTGCTCCCGCTGTCCCGTCAGTCGACGAGTGCCTATGCCTCGCACGTGGAGGACTTGCTGCACACGGCCGCCCGCATCAACGCCAGCTGGGAATCTCCGCGCTGGAAGCCGATCGACCTGCATTTCGCCCACGACCAGGCCAAGGCGATCGCCCTGTTGAAGCGTTATGACGTCCTGATCGTCAATTCAGTGGCGGATGGCATGAACCTGGTGGCCAAAGAGGGGCCCTGCCTGAACCGCCGGAGTGGGGTGCTGCTGCTGTCCGAATGCACCGGGGCTGCGCAGGAACTCGGGCCCGTGGCGCGGGTGGTCAATCCGTTCGACATCCTCGGCCTGGCAGAGGCGATCCACGATGGCCTCTGTCAGCCGGTCGAGGTGCGACGCCACATGATCCGGGAGCAGCGGGCCGTGATCGCGCAAAACACGATCCACCGCTGGGCCAAGGACCATCTGCGGGCGCTGCTCGCGCCCCATGAAGAGCCGGAACACCAGACCCCATTCGCCCAGCGCCATTGGGCGCACTTCCCGGAGTGAGGAGGATGTCCATGCCCAAACGCAGTGCCGTGGAGATCGCGGTCGAGTTGCCCCCCCCGCTGATCGAAACCTTGATCGACCGCCTGCTGTCCCTGCGAATCGCGGGGCGCGACCTCAGCCACACGCGGGAAGCGAACTTGAAGGCGATCGACCGATTGCTGGAAGGCGACCCGTTCTACACCCTTGGCATCCATCGGGTCGAAAACCTGGTGCGCAGTGGGCGGCTGGACCGGCTGGCGGTCCTGGAGGCCGTGGCTGGCTTCACGGGCTGCAACCGCGACCCTGAGGTCACGCACGGGCCCAACTACATCAACCCCCGGGCTTGCCTGCGGGGTCTGTGGCAGGCGGCCCAGCGGCTCAGGCGCGTTCGTGACCGCCGCGGAAGCGTCGTCTTCGGCAGCGGGCACCCCGGCACCATGCTGGGGGCCTACAGCCTGCTGGCACAGTTTTTACAAGCCGGCGGTTGCCGCGTTCCGCTGGTGGCCCCAGGGGCGGAGGTTGCCCCTGACTGGTTCCTGGACTTCGTCGGACCGGTTGCCTGCGTGAGCGACACCTGCAGCGTGCAACATACTCACACCCCGCTGGCCATGGACGCCTACCTGGACCGTCTGCCGTCGCCGCCCGACCTGGCTTTCGTCGATCACGGCTTCGCCGGGGCCTGCCTCAACCGTCATATCCCCTGCCTCGTGCCCATGGACACCAATGATCCGGCTTTGGCCGTGGCCGCGGCGGAGGGGGAGAACTTCGTCCTGATTCCCATGAATGACAACCTTCCCAACGCCACCATGCAGGAGTTGGCGGAGATTTTACAGGTGCTGATCACGCTGGCGCCGTCATCAGCTGAGATTTGATCCGGCAGGACTGGCGCCTCCGGGAAGGGTATAGTATGATGATCAAGCCTTTGGGCGCTGGGGCTGTAGCTCAGTTGGTTAGAGTGCCTGCCTGTCACGTAGGAGGTCGCGGGTTCGAGCCCCGTCAGCCCCGCTCAATGCGATTCAGCCTGGTGAAAGCCAGGCTGTTTTTTTTTGCCTCTTCCTATTTACATAACGCCTGAAACCTCTTTACATTTCGATGCAAATAGGTTAAAGTAAGTTTATGAGAGAGACGCCACACGAGGGGGCGTGATGCGTGTTGACGTGTCGCCGACGACATCTCGACTTGTGGCACCTATCTTCGAGAGAAAGGGATCTATGACGTTTCACGCTGTCAATGGAGACAGGCCCGGAATGGTCCGTGAGACCAACGGAACGCACGAAACACCGCAAACACACCCTCAGGTCGCCAATCGCGGCGATCGAGGAGACTCGGACCGCCTGGAACCGCGCATCTTCCTGATTGGAAGGCCACTGACGGAACAACCCAGGCCCGCCTGAGCGCCGGAAAGAAGGACCTGCCCTGACTTGGGCGGGTTTTTTTTTGAAAACTTCGGTCGCTCATTGGTGAAACCCGCCCTGACGCTTAGAGTCGTGACACGGGGGCACGGGTTCGGGGCGCTCGCTCCGCCACGTCGCATCCAGCGGATTCCGTCGGGAAGGCGAAAGGGGGCTGGCGTGGAACTTTCAACGAGCTATTTCGCCACCTGCACCAAGGCCGAGTTGATCCTGCTCGAGGACCTGGCCAGGGAACATCGGCAGCGGCTGCGGGTCAAGCACATCGAAACCCCCCACGCGACCCAGATTGTGATCGAATCCGACAGCGAACAGCTGCGCGACTTCATCTATTTCATGTTGCAGCGCTTGCGCAGCCAGCAACGCGCGCTCGAGCGCCACTGGATCAGAGCCTGCATGGCCTTGCATCCTGATAATGCCGTCCCTCCCGGGGGCGCCAGCACCTGACTTTCGCCCATGTGACGCGATATAATGAGGGGCATCCCCCGTTTGCAGGAGAAGCCCCCCCATGACCGCACCGACCGCCGTTGACTTCGACCAGCGTTACCAGACCCTTCTGGAGCGCTACGAGGCGGGTGCCGCCCCGCAGGAACTGGTCCTGGAGTTTCAGAAGCTGCGTCAAGAAAGGGCGGATGTCAGGGTGTCGGTTGCGCTCGGTTGGCTCTACATCCTGACCGGCCAGAAGGAGCGCGCGTTGCATTTCTGCCGCGAAGCCAAGGCCGTGCCGCAAGGCCGTTACAACCACGCCCTCGCTTTGCTCGTCTTCAACGAGAAGGGGGTTCGCGACAAGCTCGATGAAGCCTATCGCCTCGGTGGGGACGAGGGGCGCAAGGATGCGATCGAGAACCTGAACGATGCCATCAAGCGGAAAGGTGGCGTGTTTCCGGCTGCGGAGAAGATGCTGCGCTGGCTGCAGGAAATGGCCTGACCCAGCACGACCCCGAGGCCTGAGGCATGAACCAAACACTTCAACTGGGTGATGTGACGCTGCAGAGCCGGGTCTTCCTGGCCCCGATGTGTGGCGTCTGCGATCGCCCCTACCTGGAAATTTGCCGGGAAATCGACCCCGTGAGCGTGCTGGCCACCGAGATGGTGTCCGCCAACGGGCTCGTGCATGGGGGGCGCAACACCACCGAAATGGTGGATTTTCATACGGTTGATGGCCCGGTCATGATTCAAATTTTTGGTCACGACGTGGGCGCGCTGGCAGCCGGCAGTCGCATCATCGAAGAAGCCGGCGCTGACCTGATCTCGATGAACTTTGGCTGTCCGGCCAAGAAAATCGTCAAGAACTGCGACGGTGCCTACCTGCTGAAGACCCCGGAGCGCATTGGGGAACTGGTCGAGGCCTGCGTCAAGGCGACCCGCCTGCCGATGGTGTGCAAGATGCGCCTGGGTTGGGATGAGGATTCCCGCAACTACCTGACGGTCGCCCGCATCATCGCCGAGGCGGGGGCCCACTCCATTGCGGTCCACGGTCGCACGCGCGAGCAAGGGTACAGCGGGGAAGCCGACTGGCAGGCGATCGCCGAGATCGTCCGGGCGGTGGACATTCCCATCATCGGCAACGGGGACATCGATTCGCCCGAGCGGGCGCGGGAGCGGATGCGCCAAACCGGGGTCGCCGGCGTCATGATCGGCCGCGCCGCGATGGGGAATCCCTGGATCATCGCTCGCACGGCGCATCTGCTGGCCACCGGCGAGCTGCTCCCTGAACCGACGCCCAGCGAGCGCTTGCGCGTGGCCCTGCGCCACGCCAAGGCCTTGATGGCGTTCAAGGGGGAGCGCATCGGGGTGTTCGAGTGTCGCAAGCACCTGTCCTGGTACACCAGTGGCCTGCCTGGCTCAGCCGAGCTGCGTCAGCGCATCAACCGGGCTCGCACCGCAGAAGAAATGCTGGCTTGCCTGGGGCACGACGTGCTCGCCACGGCCGCCTGACGGCTCGCCAGGGTTAGCCCGTCAAGGCCGTGCGGTGAGCGAGCGGCACCAAGGCAAACGCTTTGCCCTCGCAGAACATCTCCTTCAACACGGCGCAAGATAACGAATGGAGTCCGCGGCCCTCATAGCGCATGCCCGGATAGTCCGCCTCAGGCCGACCCACCTCGCCACATTCCGCGGCGTAAGACCGTTCCGGATTGCGCGCAGGGTCGAAAAACAGCACGCGATCGCCCCAGACGTGCATCGCCACCAGCTGGTTACGGCGCAAGCCACCCGCCTGCTCGCAACCCGGTGCCGGCAAGGACAGAATGATTTCGCTGCCACCGGCACGCAGCACCTTTTCGACCTCGCCGAAGAGGCGAGTCTTGACGTGATGTGGATGGGTTTTCTTCGCTCGCACGGGGGCAACCTCCCTCGGGTACGCGTGACAACGCCGACGACCTGCAGGGCTGACCAGAGCGGCTGGAACGAGGCGTTCCGGAGTCACCTGGCGAGGTCCACTGCCACGCTATACATCGTGCAGATGGGTTGCAATCCCGTTGCATTCGGGCCATTCAAATTTGAGGGGAGGTAAAGAGTAGCTGATGGCTCGTTAACCATCCCGAACGGCAGGATGCCAGTCTCGGGTGCCTGGGGGCGACCACCCCGGCGCAGCGGCTGGCTCAATCGGCCGGCGCGTCGAGGTCCGCCCCATCCAACGGGGCTTCCTCAGGGTCGGCGTCGTCCCCCTCCAGGGAGGTCTCCTCGGCCGCAGGGCCGGCCACCAACAGTTTGAGCAGTTCCTTCCGACCCCGGCCGGTGCGGGAGGAGAACAGGATCGGGTCCTGGGAGGTCTCCTCCGCCACCCGCTTGGCGGTGCGGGCCAGGTCGGCCTGCTTGAGTTCGTCGATCTTGGTCAGCACCACCACCAGGGGCACCTCGTGCTCCATCAAGAAGGCGCGCATCTGCAAATCATTCGGCTGCAACGGATGACGGCTGTCCATGAGGTGCAGCACGCCCGCCAGGCTCTCGCGCCCGGCCAGATAGCGGGACAGTTCCCGCCGCCAGCGTTCCTGCATGGCCTTTGAGACGGCCGCATAGCCATATCCGGGCAGGTCCGCGATCAAGAATGGGCCAAAGTCGAAATAATTGATCCCCTGCGTTCGCCCGGGCGTCTTGGAGATGCGGGCCAACGCTTTTTGCTGGGCCAGGGCGTTGATAAGCGATGACTTACCGACGTTGGAACGACCGACCACCGCGAACTCATGGCAGCTGAAAGTGGGACAGGAGGCCAGGTCCATGGCGGTGGTGATGAATCTGGCTTGGGGTTTGAACACGAGGGCAACTAACCTTGTTCACGCGGGGCAGTGGGCTTACCATCCCAATTTCCCAGATCGCGCATCTTCTGTCGAATCATCAGCTCCCGTGCGCGCAAGGCGGCATCCACGTTCTCGCCCCGCCGTTCCCGTTCGTTCACGATCGTCTGCGTCACCGCCACCTCGAGGCGCTCCAGCCAGGCCATCACCGCGGGATCCCCGGGGCGGATTTGCAAGGCTTCCCGGAAACAGGCGAGTGCCTCCGTGCTGCGGTGCTCGTACACGAGGGCGATGCCGCGCAGGCGGAGCTTGTCGAACTCTCGGTTGCGTTGCGTGATCTCGTTGTTGGCAACCCGCTTGAGATCGTAATCCGGATGTACAAAGCCCGCGGGCGGCTCGGCGGCCGGCGTCGCTGCGGTATCGGGACGCCTGGACTCCGCGCCCGTCTGGCGCCTGGGTGCGCCGTCCCGGGAGCGGCGAACAGGGCCCGACGCCCGTTGTGCGGGAAGTGCCCCCGCGGCCACCTGCTGAGGCTGATTCAGCTGAGCGACCGGAGGTGGCGCTGCCGTCGCCTTTCCAGCCAGTGACTGCTTGGGGGTCGGGCGGGCAGGCACCGGCTGCGCGGCGCCCGCCTTGCCGGTGGTCAGGCGCACCGGACCGGACTTGCCGGAGGCAGGCGAGGACACGTTCTGCTTGCCCGTGGCCGGTGCTGAAACGGAGGTGGAGCCCGAGGTCTGAGGCAGGGAGGATTGGCCCGAAGTGGGGCCCCCACTTGGGGGCGCCATCAGTGGCGACATCCAGGGCACGTCCTTGGGCCAGGGCACAACCCCCACACTGGTGTCGCCGGGTTTGGTGGTGTAGGCCGTGGCCAGCTGGGGCGCGAGGCTCGCCAGGTCCCCCCGCAAGGTGTACTCCTTATCTTTTTCGATCAGCGCCCGCCCGGTTCTCGCGGCCACCCGGATCACGTAGTCGCTACGACCGAATTCGACCATCACGGCCCCCGGTCGCACCTTGGGGCGGTTGCCGAACACGATCACAATCGGTTCAGCCGGGTCGTAAGGGCTGCGGGGGTCCAGGTCCAACCGAAACAGATGCAATTCGATCGCGTTGGGCGTGGGGGGCAGTTTCTGGCGCTCTTGCACATAGGAGCGAAGCGCTTGCTCGACGGCCGCGGCATTCACTTTGTGCGC
>JAYKJB010000134.1 GCA_035285325.1 Candidatus Sericytochromatia bacterium | reverse complement strand
CCGGCTTCGTGCTGACCGCGGGGGTCGCGGGTGCGTTGCTCGAACCCTTCAGCCTGCCCCGCATGGTCGCCGTGTCGGCGGGCGTGGTCGGGATGGCGTGGCTGGTTGCCACGCTGGCGGTGTGGGGCGTCGAGGGGGATGCGCCGGCGGTGCCGGAACCCGAGACCATGCCAGCCTTCCGGTTGGCCCTGCGCGAAGTCTGGGCCGAAACCCGCGCGCGACGGCTGACGGTATTCATCTTTGTCTCGATGCTGGCTTACTCCGCCCAGGACCTGATCCTGGAACCCTTCGCCGGGTCGATCTTCGGGCTGACTCCCGGGCAGTCCACCCAGCTGTCCGGGATCCAGAATTCGGGTGTGCTGCTCGGCATGCTGCTGGTGGCGGGTCTGGCCCGATCTGGAGCCGGCCGTGGCCTCGGCAGCCTGACGGCCTGGTGTGTGGGCGGTTGCCTCGCCTCTGGGCTTGCCCTGTTCGGCCTGGCAGTCGCTGGTTACCTGCCGGACAGTTGGCCTCTTGCGCCCTCGGTCTTCGCGCTCGGCGCCGCCAACGGCGCTTTTTCGGTGGCGGCTATCGGTTCGATGATGGCGATGGTGGCGGAAGGCGCGCGCGCCCGCGAGGGCGTACGCATGGGTCTCTGGGGCGCGGCCCAGGCGATCGCCTTTGCCGCTGGGGGAATCGCCGGCACGGGCCTCGTCGATCTCATCCGGTGGGCGAGTGGCTCGGTGTTGACGGCGTACTCCACGGTGTTTTTCCTGGAGGGGTTGGTGTTCCTGGTGGCTGCTTATCTGGCGAGGCATATCGGGCCGGCGTCGGTCGTGGCGCAGGCCCGAACCTGGCCAGGGCGGGGGGCCGTTACGGTCTCGGCGGGGGGGAGATAACAGATGCAGACTGAAAATTTCGACGTGGTGGTGGTGGGCGGTGGCCCGGCCGGGGCGACCGCTGCCGACGACCTTGCCCGGCGCGGGCTGAGTGTTGCCCTGCTGGACCGGGCGGGTCGCATCAAGCCCTGCGGCGGTGCCATCCCCCCGCAGGCCATGACTGAGTTCGACCTGCCGGAATCGCTGCTGGTGGCACGGATCAGGTCGGCGCGAATGGTCTCGCCGACCGCGGTGAGTGTCGACATGCACATCGAGGGTGGCTACGTCGGCATGGTCGACCGGGAAAGCTTCGACGAATGGTTGCGCGAGCGTGCGGCCGCGCATGGAGCGGTCAGGCTGACCGGCCAGTTCGATCGTCTCGATTACCTCGAGGATGGCGTCATTGAACTGAGCTATGACGTGCGCGGGGCCGACCAGGTGCCGGTGACCCGCAAGGTGACCGCCCGCGCCGTCATCGGCGCCGATGGTGCGCGATCCTCGGTAGCCAGGCAGTGCATTCCGGATGCCGGGCGGGTGCCTTACGTGGCGGCCTATCACGAGATCGTCCGCTCGCCGGCCGCCGGTGCCGATTACGACGGCCAGCGTTGCGACGTGTACTACCAGGGCAAGTTGTCCCCGGATTTCTACGCCTGGGTCTTTCCCCATGGCGAGACCGTCAGTGTGGGAGTCGGCAGTGCCCTCAAGGGTTTCTCGCTGCGTAACGCGGTGGCGGACCTGCGCAGCGTGACGGGGCTCGATCTCAGCGACACGGTTCGCAAGGAAGGTGCGCCGATTCCGCTGCGCCCGCTGCGGCGTTGGGACGACGGCCGCGGTGTGGTGCTGGCGGGTGATGCGGCCGGGGTCGTGGCGCCCGCTTCCGGAGAGGGCATCTATTACGCGCTGGCCGGTGGCAGGCTGGCAGCCGAGGCCGTAATCGGCTTGCTGGAGACGGGTGACCCGGGTGCGCTGAAGTCGGCCCGTCGCCGCTTCATGCGGGCACACGGGCGGGTGTTCTGGGTGCTGGGGCTCCTGCAGCGGTTCTGGTACTCGAGTGATGCGCGCCGTGAGCGCTTCGTCAGCATGTGCAGGGATCCCGACGTGCAGCATCTGACGTGGCAGGCTTATATGTACAAGAAACTGGTGAGGGCGCGACCGCTGGCCCACCTGCGCATCTTCTTCAAGGATTTGGGGCACCTCCTGGGGGTGGTCCGGGCATGACCGGACAGGGCGGCCGCTGGGTCGCGCCGCTGGTTGCCTCCTCGGCTGCCGTGCTGGTTGCACTGCTCGGGGGCTTGCTCACGCGGCTGGATGCCTGGTACTACACGCTCTCCAAACCTGCCTTCCAGCCGCCTGACTGGCTGTTCGGCCCGGCGTGGACGACCATTTTCCTGCTCTGCGTCCTCGCCGCACTGGACGTCTGGCGGCGGGAACTGGGCCCAGGCCAACGGCGGCTGATTCTGGTGCTGTTTGCCGTGAACGGCGTGCTCAACGTGGCCTGGAGCGGCCTGTTCTTCTTCCTGAAACGCCCTGACCTCGCGCTGCTGGAGGTCGTGGCACTCTGGCTTTCGGTGCTGTCCCTGGTCGTGATGCTTGGCCGGCACTCCCGTCGGGCAGGCCTGATGCTGGTGCCCTACCTTGTCTGGGTCAGCTTTGCGGCTGCGCTCAACCTGGCCATCGTGCGGCTCAACGCCCCGTTCGTGGGT
>JAYKJB010000133.1 GCA_035285325.1 Candidatus Sericytochromatia bacterium | reverse complement strand
CCGGCTTCGTGCTGACCGCGGGGGTCGCGGGTGCGTTGCTCGAACCCTTCAGCCTGCCCCGCATGGTCGCCGTGTCGGCGGGCGTGGTCGGGATGGCGTGGCTGGTTGCCACGCTGGCGGTGTGGGGTGTCGAGGGGGACGCGCCGGCGGTGCCGGAGCCCGACACCATGCCGGACTTCCGGACGGCCCTGCGCGAAGTCTGGGCCGAGACCCGGGCGCGACGGCTGACGGTCTTCATCTTTGTCTCGATGCTGGCCTATTCTGCCCAGGACCTGATCCTGGAGCCCTTTGCCGGGTCGATCTTCGGATTGACCCCGGGGCAGTCCACCCAGTTGTCCGGGATCCAGAATGCGGGTGTCCTGCTCGGCATGCTGCTGGTTGCGGGGCTGGCCCGATCTGGAGCCGGCCGTGGGCTCGGCAGCCTGACGGCCTGGTGTGTGGGCGGTTGCCTCGCCTCTGGGCTTGCCCTGTTCGGCCTGGCAGTCGCGGGTTACCTGCCCGACCGTTGGCCACTGGCGCCCTCGGTCTTTGCGCTGGGCGCCGCCAACGGCGCTTTTTCGGTGGCGGCCATCGGCTCGATGATGGCGATGGTGGCGGAAGGCGCGCGCGCACGCGAGGGGGTGCGCATGGGCCTCTGGGGTGCGGCCCAGGCGATTGCCTTTGCCGCTGGCGGAATCGCCGGCACGGGCCTCGTCGATCTCATCCGGTGGGCGAGTGGTTCGGTGTTGACGGCGTACTCCATGGTGTTCTTCCTGGAGGGGTTGGTGTTCCTGGTTGCTGCTTACCTGGCGAGGCACATCGGGCCCTCGTCGGTCGCGGCGCAGGCCCGAACCTGGCTAGGGCGGGAGGCCGTTACGGTCCCCGCGGGGGGGAGGTAACAGATGCAGACTGAAAATTTCGACGTGGTGGTAGTGGGTGGTGGTCCGGCGGGAGCGACCGCTGCAGACGACCTCGCCCGTCGCGGGCTGAGTGTTGCGCTGCTGGACCGGGCGGGTCGCATCAAGCCCTGCGGCGGCGCCATTCCCCCGCAGGCCATGATCGAGTTCGACCTGCCGGAATCGCTGTTGGTCGCACGCATCAGGTCGGCGCGGATGGTCTCGCCGACGGCCGTGAGTGTCGACATGCACATCGAGGGCGGCTACGTCGGCATGGTCGACCGGGAAAGCTTCGACGAGTGGTTGCGTGGCCGTGCGGCCGCGCATGGAGCGGTCAGGCTGACCGGCCAGTTCGATCGTCTCGATTACCTTGAGGATGGCGTCATTGAACTGAGCTATGACGTGCGCGGGGCCGACCAGGCGCCGGTGACCCGCAAGGTGACCGCCCGCGCCGTCATCGGCGCCGATGGTGCGCGATCTTCAGTAGCCAGGCAGTGCATTCCGGATGCTGGTCGGGTGCCTTACGTGGCGGCCTATCACGAGATCGTCCGCTCGCCGGCCGCCGGTGCCGATTACGACGGCCAGCGTTGCGACGTGTATTACCAGGGTCAGCTCTCCCCGGATTTTTACGCCTGGGTTTTCCCCCACGGTGACACCGTCAGTGTGGGAGTCGGCAGCGCGCTGAAGGGTTTCTCGCTGCGTAATGCAGTGGCGGAGCTGCGCAGCGCGACCGGGCTCGATCTCAGCGACACGGTTCGCAAGGAGGGTGCGCCGATTCCGTTGCGTCCCCTGCGGCGTTGGGACGACGGCCGCGGTGTGGTGCTGGCGGGTGACGCAGCCGGGGTCGTGGCGCCCGCTTCGGGAGAGGGCATCTACTACGCGCTGGCCGGCGGCAGGCTGGCAGCCGAGGCCGTCATCGGCTTGCTGGAGACGGGTGACCCGGGTGCGCTGAGGTCGGCCCGCCGCCGCTTCATGCGGGCGCACGGGCGGGTGTTCTGGGTGCTGGGGCTGCTGCAGCGTTTCTGGTACTCGAGTGATGCGCGCCGTGAGCGCTTCGTCAGCATGTGCCGGGATCCCGACGTGCAGCACCTGACGTGGCAGGCCTATATGTACAAGAAGCTGGTGCGAGCGCGACCGCTGGCCCACCTGCGCATCTTCTTCAAGGACTTGGGGCACCTCCTGGGGGTGGTCCGGGCATGACCGGACAGGGCGGCCGCTGGATCGCGCCGCTGGTTGCCTCCTCGGCTGCCGTGCTGGTCGCCCTGCTCGGGGGCTTGCTCACGCGGCTGGACGCCTGGTACTACACGCTGTCCAAACCTGCCTTCCAGCCGCCCGATTGGCTGTTCGGCCCGGCGTGGACGATTATTTTCCTGCTCTGCGTCCTCGCCGCGCTGGACGTCTGGCGGCGGGAACTGAGGCCCGACCAGCGGCGGCTGATTCTGGTGCTGTTTGCCGTCAACGGCGTGCTCAACGTGGCCTGGAGCGGCCTGTTCTTCTTCCTTAAACGCCCCGACCTCGCGCTGCTGGAGGTCGTGGCACTCTGGCTTTCGGTGCTGTTCCTGGTCGTGATGCTTGGCCGGCACTCCCGTCGGGCAGGCCTGATGCTGGTGCCCTACCTTGTCTGGGTCAGCTTTGCGGCTGCGCTCAACCTGGCCATCGTGCGGCTCAACGCCCCGTTCGTGGGT